>CAVACS010000185.1:0-4060 GCA_963587105.1 Anaerovoracaceae bacterium
ACTGTTTAAACACGGACCGTAGAGCGAAGGGCTAGGACGACACCCATCGGTACCTGTACATTCTCCCGTAACGTAGTCTAGAGCACTGAGGCTAATCAACAAGGGTATGCTCGCTTTCGCTGCATACCCCGGGACTTGTCCCGTGGGTTGTTGATAGCTGTTACCGTCGCACCAATAAACAGCTTGTTTTAAAGTGTGAAGCAGACTCTTGACATCTCCAAACTCAATCTTACCCTCGTCATAGAGTTCTATAACCTTCTTCGTTACAGTATTGAGACCTTGCCCGATATTATGACAGCTCATCCCATCTCCTCCTTTCTCTGTTATCAGACTAGCATGGTAATCTTGAAATTGTCCAATAAATCTATGCGGACTCTGCAAGAAAGGACAGAAGGTATTGAGAAATCATCTTCGGAAGAAAGATCACGGAAGTGCGTCATCATACGTTTGTCTTTTTTTTGCTTTTTGCGCGACTCGCGGTATTGATTTATTTGTGAAACGATGACTAATATATTAGTACATTAGAAAAAGGAGCTTACTATGAGAATGACACTGAGATGGTTCGGTACCGGTTTCGATTCCGTTACTCTGAGCCAGATAAGACAGATACCCGGAGTCACGGGTGTGATCACAACCCTTTACGATATCCCGGCAGGGGAGGTATGGCCGAGAGAAAGGGTGAAGGCAATAAAGAAGGAAGTCGAGGAGAGCGGACTCAGAATCGAAGGTATCGAGAGCGTGAACGTCTCGGATGCCATCAAGATCGGATCTGAAAAGAGAGACGAGCATATCGAAAACTATATCAGAAGCCTTGAATCTCTCGGTGAGGAGGGAATCGATGTCGTCTGTTACAACTTCATGCCTGTCTTCGACTGGACGAGAACGGATCTTGCGAAGATGAGAGAGGACGGCTCGACTGTCCTTGCATATGACCAGAAGGTCGTCGACACCATCAATCCCCAGACCTTCTTCGACCAGACTACGGAGAATTCCAACGGCTTCGTGATGCCGGGCTGGGAGCCCGAGAGGCTGAAGACGGTCAAGTCCCTCTTCGAGGCATACAGGGACATTGACAGCGAAAAGCTCTTTAATAACCTCGTCTACTTCCTCAAGGCCATCGGACCGGTGTGCGAGAAGTACGGAATAAAGATGGCAATACACCCCGACGACCCCGCATGGCCTGTCTTCGGTCTGCCGAGGATCATCACCGAAAAGGAGTCGATCGAGAAGCTCTTAAGGGCTGTCGACAAAGAGTACAACGGCCTGACATTCTGCATGGGATCTCTCGGAACCAATCCGGAGAACGACCTGCCGCAGATCATCAGAAGCGCAAAGGGGAGAATCCACTTTGCTCATATAAGGAACCTCCATCACTACGCACCCGGCGTCTTCGAGGAGGCTGCACACCTCTCCTCAGACGGTTCGTTCGATATGTATGAGGCTGTGAAGGCCCTTCACGACACAGGCTTTGAGGGCCCTGCACGTCCCGACCACGGTCGTACGATATGGGGCGAGAAGTGCATGCCGGGCTACGGCCTCTATGACAGGGCTCTCGGTGCCGAATACATACTCGGTCTCTGGGAGGCAATCGAGAAGAGCGGAAAGAGGGGCGTATGAAGGCTCTCAAGTGTGATGTCTACACATCCCTCAGGGAGGAGATAACGACTCTCTCGCTCCTTCCCGGAGCCGCGCTCAGCATAGAGGAGCTCTGCTCGAAGTACGGTGTCTCGCGCTCTCCGGTGAGGGATGCCCTTTTAAGACTCCAGAGGGACAAGCTCGTCGACATCTTCCCGCAGAAGGGGACGAGGGTCTCCTTCCTCGACGAGAGGACGGTGGAGGAGGAGAGGTTCATGCGTAAGTGCATAGAGCTTGGTGTTGTCGAGAAGTGCATGAAGAAGGAGAGAAGCGATAAGGAGTTCAGCGCATTCGTCGTCAAGCTCGAGAGCAATCTCCTCTCCCAGGAGGCTTCGCTATTAGAGGAGAACTACGGAGGCTTCTACAGAGCAGATGATGAGCTGCATCATCTATTCTACTCCGAAGTGGGCCTCGACAACCTCTGGTCGATAGTGGACGCCCACACCGGCAACGACAAGCGCATAAGGATGCTCTCCTATGCGGACGCATCCATCATCGAAGGCGTGAAAGAGCAGCACAGGGCTCTCGTCGACGCCATAAAGGAGAAGGACCCGGAGAAGGTCCTTATAGTGGAAAAGATGCACCTCGAGAAGGTATCAAGGGAGATAAAGGACTTCGAGGAGCAGTATCCTGCATATTTTGGAAAGGAGATTTGAGATATGAAATTACTAAAGAGTGAAATCGATGCTATCAG
Organism: Anaerovoracaceae bacterium; assembly: GCA_963587105.1. Taxonomy (GTDB): domain Bacteria; phylum Spirochaetota; class Spirochaetia; order Sphaerochaetales; family Sphaerochaetaceae; genus Ornithospirochaeta. Next base: position 2,330 of record CAVACS010000185.1, read on the forward strand.
AAAGGACTCATCTGTCAGAGTCTACAGCTACGACAGGGAGAAGATTATCAGGAACACGAAGGAGAGACCCGAGTGGATACACTTCGGTGCCGGAAACATCTTCCGCATCTTCCCGGCAGCACTCTGCCAGCGTCTCATCGAGAACGGATCCATGGATACGGGAATCCTCGTCGCCGAGGGCTTCGACTACGAGATAATCGACAATATCTACAAGCCCCATGACGACCTGACGCTCGCAGTCACACTCAAGGCCGACGGCTCTGTGGAGAAGGAGGTCATCGGCAGCGTTGCAGAGGCCGTGAAGGTCGATCCCTCCGCTTTATCCGACTGGAAGATACTTTCTGATGCATTCAGAAACAGCAGCCTCAAGATGGTATCCTTCACGATCACGGAGAAGGGCTATGCTACAGCGACATCGACAGGGGAGATAATGCCGTCATACAGAGAGGATTTCTCTCATCCTCTCGAGGAAGCGAAGATGCTCCTTTCACGCATCGTCTATCTTCTTTCGTTAAGATACAGGGAAGGAAGATATCCTCTCTCGTTCGTCAGCATGGACAACTGCTCGCATAACGGCGAGAAGCTGAGAAATGCCCTTCTTTTAATTGCGTCCTCATATGCTGAGAACGGCTTTGTGGAGAAGGAGTTCATTGACTACATATCAGACGAGAAGCTTGTCTCGTTCCCATGGTCCATGATAGACAAGATTACTCCGCGTCCCGATGCATCGGTTCTCGAGACCCTTAAGAAGGAAGGCTGGGAGGATATGGACGCCCTCGTCACATCGAAGCACACATATATAGCACCGTACGTCAATGCCGAAGAGGCTCAGTACCTTGTAATCGAGGACAGCTTCGCAAACGGCAGACCCGGGCTCGAGAAGAGCGGCGTCTACATGACAGACCGTGACACCGTCAACAGAACGGAGAGAATGAAGGTCACGACATGCCTCAATCCTCTCCATACCGCGCTCGCACTCTCGGGGTGCCTCCTGGGCTACAGGCTCATCAACGAGGAAATGAAGGACGAGGACCTTGTCAGTATGATAAAGCGCCTCGGATACACAGAGGGCCTTCCCGTTGTGACTGACCCCGGCATAATAGAGCCGAAGGCGTTCATCGACGAAGTGATTTCTGTCCGTCTTCCCAATCCCTTCATGCCCGACACTCCACAGCGTATCGCGACAGATACGTCGCAGAAGCTCTCGATCCGCTTCGGCGAGACTGTGAAGAGCTACATGGAGAACGGTATGGATCTGGCTCGATTGAAGGTTGTTCCTCTTGTCTATGCACTCTTTATCCGCTACTGGATGGGAGTGGATGACAACGGCGTTCCCTTCGAGATATCGCCCGACCCGATGGCAGGTGAGATAAGGCCTCTTGTCTCCTCTCTCACACCGGGCCGTCCTCTCGTGGAGAGAAGCGGAGTCGACGCTCTTCTCTCAAACGAGAAGATCTTCGGCTACGATGTCACTAAGACGGGGCTCTACGGCACTGTCATCAAGGACCTTGAGGCCATGCTTGCCTTCGGCGGAGTCAGGAAGACGATTCATAGTGTCTTAAACGGATAAGAATAATCTGAAATATTGGGGTGAAAAAGATCAACAACCCACGGGACAAGTCCCGGGGTATGAGCGAAAGCGAGCATACCCTTGTTGATTAGCCTCAGTGCTCTAGACTACGTTACGGGAGAATGCATAGGTACCGATGGGTGTTGTCCTAGCCCTTCGCT
>CAVACS010000186.1:0-3891 GCA_963587105.1 Anaerovoracaceae bacterium
ATCTTAATCTCCGCGCATTTCATCTTCTGCTGTACCATTCATATAAAGCCCTAAGGAGGGGCTGCGTATGAATGAAATTTACAAGGATTTAGCTCAAAAGCTAATCGAAAAGACAAAGAGCGAGACTCACTGTAAAGGCTATTTGTCCACAGTTAGAACTACTTTTCAACGTCTCGACGAATTCTTAGAGGAGAACAATCTTGAATTCAGTCCGGAAGTTGCGTCATTGTGGCTGTCAGAACATGTAAGGCCCACAATGAGCTATGAACAGTTCAAACAATTACGCGTATTCGTCTACCGTGTTGCCTGTGCCTTTGATGATACTCGTAATTTAAAGCCTCTCTTTTACGACAAGGACAAACTTAGCCCTTACGACATTCTTCCTCAATGGGCCCAGACTATTGTTGATGATTATTCCATATATTGTCGAGAGACAGGCTTGTTCTATTACCATGAAATAAGACTTAGTACTGTTCAATTCATGTCATATCTTATTGAAGAGGGATTCCACGAAGGTAATATCGTCGATTGCAGAATAAGTGCGAGGTATTACACAGTCAAACCAGCATGGAGTAAAGGGGAACCTGGCTTCATCCACTACCTCTACAGTATTGGATATGCCACCCGTTTCGCATATAGAGTTTTCAATTTATATTTTTACAATAGGATAGAGCTCTATGAGTCTGTAGACATGACAGACTGCCCTGATACTTATTCATTCAATGAGTTTATTGAGGCTTCTGAAAGGCATTTGGAGGACAAGAAAAGGCTTGGGTATTCGTCAGATGCACTTTCTTGTACTGCAACTACAATAGATGAGTTCTGCATCTTCCTTGAGCTCCATAGCAAAGACTTCTCTATTGAGGCGGTAAATAAGTTCCTCTACATTCAGACGGATATGTTGGGGAATAACATTGATACGAAGAGAAGAACACTCCTTGTGATAAACGAGATTCTTGGTGGGAACTCTGATAATATTCCTGCCGTTTTCTCATTTAATAAAAGACAATTCCCACAGTGGGCGGTTGAAGATGTTTCCAATTACAAGGCAATGCGGAAGAAAGCCCATCTTGCTCAGTCAACACTCATTATGGATGATAGCAGTCTGTTGAGATTCTGTGTCTACCTCAACAGCATAGGGATAACTTCTTTTTCCGAAGTGACACATCAAAACATAAAGGACTTCAATCTACAGGACAAGCATTCCACCTCGGAAGGAAAGGCTGCCTACAATTGTCGCATAAAAGCCTTTCTTAAATTTCTATACGACGAAAATGTCATTAAGCACGACCTTTCGCTTTCAGTCCCCGCAGTAAGCTGCGTCAGAGTAAAACCACCTGTCATCCTTACTGAAGAGGAAGAATCAAAGCTCAACGATTATCTTGATACAACCACATCACTCAGAGATAAAGCGCTCTTAAAGATAGCTTCACAGACAGGAATGAGGTCGATTGATATTGTTAATCTCACATTCGATTCCATCGACTGGGAGAAAAGGACATTCAGAATAATCCAGAAGAAAACAAATGTTGAAATTGTTATTCCCTTCTCGAACAGAGTCGGGAATGCACTGTACGAGTACATTACAGAGGAACGTCCTAATAGAGGTAGCAACTACATATTCATAAACAAATCGGCGCCATTTAACCCTTACAAACGCACCGTTGTTTCAACGGCTCTGAAGAATGCGTTGAATGTGAAAAACAAAGGAGCTCATATTCTTCGAAAGTCATTTGCCTCGAAGATGACGGCAGCTTCCTCGACATTCTCAATAGTGACAGATGCACTCGGACATACATCTGATGCTAATCTTGACCCGTATATTTCAATTGATGAAAGACGCCTCAAGGAATGTGCTCTTTCTCTCGGAAACATGTTCTCCTACAAAGGAGGTCTGCTATGAGTAAATTCAAGTCAAAACTTGCTCCGTACATGGAAGGACTTGTTACTGAACAGCATACAATGGGCTTTTCTTTTATGCTACAGGAACAAACCCTCAGAAGGTTTGATAACTTCATCATCGAAAACAACCTCGACACCGGAAAACTCGATCCTGCAGTCACATCTCTTTGGGAGGAAAGAATTCCCTCAGAAGAAGACAGCTCCAGAAACGGACGGCTGGATGTTGTAAACAAACTCGCATCATACATGGAGGCACTCGGCCTCAGTGTCTCGAAGTGTATTACATACGGTCGAACTGTTGCTCCGGTAATATATATTCCATCAGAAGAGGAGATAGCAAAGATTATTGCCTATGTGGATAAACTTGATTATGCACAGCCATCTCTTAAAAGGCTGTGTGCTGAATACTCAGTGATGGTCCGTCTCTATTATTTCTGTGGTATGAGGCTAAACGAGGTGGTCATGTTGAAGAGAGAAGATGTTGACCTTAATAATGGTCGCCTATTCATAAGACATTCCAAAGGAGACAAGGACCGCTATGTCTTTACATCTGAAGATTTAAGAGAGCTTCTCGTCAGGTATGATAACTACTTGGAGAAGAATATTTCATCAAGAAAATGGTTCTTCCCTGGATTCAACAAAGATGAGCATTTCCGTAAGACAACAATAGACATCAGATTCCATAATTGGTGGGCTGCTTGTTTTCCTTCATGGGCTGGGAAATGGCCAACAATACACAGTCTCAGACATGCGTTCGTCGTTAAAAGAATAAACGAATGGGCAAAGAATGGATTGGACTTCAAGGTGATGGTTCCGGTTTTGAGCAAGTACCTCGGACACACGAGCATTGAGGAGACCTACTACTATTACAGCATGCGTAATCCTCGTGAGGAATCTATAAGAACTATGATGGAAAAGAGTTCAATAGGAATGGAGGTAGAGCTGTGAGCAACGATACAAAGATTTACTTCTTCGACTATTCCTTGACGTTTCTTGAGAACTACCTTCCAAAACGTGGTAGGAGCGTACATACCATAGACTCCTATAGAGATACTCTCACCATTTTCACAGATTGGCTAGAAGTTATAGGAAAGAATTTCCCGACATTCAAGTTCAGTGAACTCACTGCCGATATTGCTTATAACTTTCTCGAATGGCTCAAGAACGACAGAGGTAACTCTGAGGAGACATGCAACCACCGTCTTCATGACCTCTGTGGTTACGTTGATTACTGCGTTACCCAGGACGTGGCTCTTGCATCTGTTTACACCATCATTAAGAGAGTAAAACCTTACAAAACCGTAAAAAGGATAAAAGAATGGCTTTCTACGGAGCAGGTTAAGCTCCTCATAGACTCCTGTCCAAACACGAGGAAAGGAAAGCGGGATAAACTGATAATTCTTATGCTCTACGAGACAGCTATGAGGGTCTCAGAGCTATGCAATCTCACCATCAGTAATGTCTATCTTGATGATGAATTTCCGTTTGTCCAGCTCGTCGGCAAGGGAAAGAAGGAACGTGTAATACCTCTTGTAGGTAATGTTTCCACACTTCTCAAGGCCTTTATTGAGGAATATGTTAAAGAGGATGGTTCTGAATACATTTTCTACACGATGCACAATGGAAAACCAGGGCACATTAGTTCGAGAAGCATCCAGGAGATGATCGCACGATGTGCAGATAAGGCACGTCTTATTGACCATTCAATTCCGAAAAAAGTTCATCCCCATATGTTTAGGAGAAGCAGGGCTACCAATCTTTACCAGAGTGGAATGGCTCTCGAGCAGGTTTCCTCCCTTCTCGGTCACTCGCATCTGGAGACAACACGCATCTATGCCAAAGCTTCTATTGCACAGATCAGGGAGAACATGGAGAAGGCAACTCCTCAGAAGGACCTTGAAGCAGAGCCTATCTGGAAGGGTAAGACGAAGGACCTCAGTAAGATGTACGGACTGAGGTAGCTAAAATAAAATGCGCGGGAATTAAGAG
>CAVACS010000187.1:0-3925 GCA_963587105.1 Anaerovoracaceae bacterium
GCTATATACATGGAAGACGTACAAGCGGATATTTCGATATCCGGAAGCTGGACGGTACGAAGGTCTCAGGCGGTGAAAGCTACGTAAAACTTCGTCTTGCACAGCATTCGAGGAATATAGATATAAGGTGATGCACCTTTCACTGCATCAGTAAGTAAAAGGCAATTGAGGTTTCTCTCACGATGCAAGCATCGGAGTTTCCACCTCAATAAGGTTAAACAATGAACACAATCGAGAGAATAGAGAAGAGCTTTCCACTTTTGAAGAACGACAGGGTAAGGGATATTCTTTTCCTTGCCGGGATGTCGATTCTTGTCTTCATCGAGACAATGAAGACGACACTTTTTCCGGAAAGCCTTTCTTTCTATGCTGTTATCAAGACGATTGCGCTTGCCCTGATTATTCTGAAAATGGTGCTCTTTGATGAATGGAAGGTGTGGAGCGTTTTTTTCTTTGGTCTCTCCTTTGCTGTTGCCCTTCTTGTGAGATATGCCTCGGGTTATTACACGGAGCCGTTCTTCTGGCTGCTCCTTCTCTGGGGGGCAAGGGATATTGATTTTAGAAAGATACTGAAAGTTCATTCTACTGTTGTCTTTCTGATTTTAACTGCCGCATTCGTCTCTGCGCTTGCCGGCTGGATACCCAATCTGATATTCTATTCATCCTATGGAATCCGGAACTCATTCGGGATCGGGTATCCTACGGACTTTGCAGCCTACGTCTTTTTTCTTATGGCTGCTTTCTCTTATCTGATGAAAGACAGGATGAAGTGGTGGATGCATTCTGTCTGTATTCTTCTCGGTCTCGTGATATTCAGATACTGTCACACCCGTCTCGACTCCGGATGCCTTGTGGGACTGGGCTTGTTATTGATGATTACAGGACTTGTCGAGCCGCATCTGAGAGGAAAAGCTAATGTCCTGAGGTGGATTCTCTGTTTTTCCTCAATAGCTCTATTTGCTGTGGTATTCGCTCTCTCATACAAGTATGATTCTTCAGTCGACTGGATGAGAAAGCTCAATGATTTATTCTCCCACCGCCTCATGCTGGGACACGAAGCATTCGAGAGGTACAATCTCAACCTCTTCGGACAGTATGTGGAGATGCACGGCTACGGCGGATCGCCGGATGGGGTTGCCGATTACTACTTCCTCGATTCTTCATACATGTATATTCTCTTCCAGTTCGGGCTCGTATTCACGTTGATTGTGCTTGTAGTCTTTGTGCTCTCTTCAGTGAAAGAAAGAGATGATCTCTTTTTTCTCGTAATAATGCTTCTTATCGCAGTAAATGCATCGACGGCACATCATCTGACTCACATTCAGTACAATCCGTTCTTCATGGCACTCTTTGCTTCGTTCAAGGATATCCCCTCCCTGCGAGACAGAACCGGAAAAGCAGTGGAATGAATACGTAACCGGCGGTACGCTTTTCATCCTGCCTATGTCGGTTTCAAGGTTGTTCTCTCTTATTCAAATGTGTACTATATAAAAACAGGATTAGGGTAATGAAGATTCTCATACTGAATAATCTTATCTCATATACATATAACTTCCGTAAGGAGATAATCGAGGCTTTCAAGAGAGAGGGTCACTCTGTTGTACTTGCCGCTGATAATGACGACGAGGAGAAGCTTGAGGAGCTTCAAACTCTCTGCCGTTTTGTGCCTGTGCCGTTCAATGGAAAGGGAACAGATATAAAAGAGGAGCTGAAGCTTATTCGCACATACCGGAAGATTGTCAAAGCCGAAAGGCCTGATATTATAATGACATTCACAATCAAGATGAATCTGTACGGCGGTTTGGCGGCAAGGAGATTCAACATTCCCTATGTTCCTATGATTACGGGACTGGGGGAACTCGAGAAGGAAGGAAAGCTCAGGGCGCTATTGTTGTTTCTTCACCGTCGTGTCATGCCGCACGCCAGGACTGTAGTCTTCCAGAATGAAGACAACAGATTATTCTTCGATTCTCACAAAGTCAGGTATTCATCTTCTGTCGTTGTTCCGGGTTCCGGGATCAACTGTGATAAGTTCCGCTATGTTGAGTATCCAGAAGGGGATGTGACGCATTTCGTCTTCCTCGGACGTCTCATCAGAGCCAAGGGCATCGGGGAGTACCTCGATGCTGCCGAGGTTCTTGCGTCGCCGTCTGTCGTCTTTCATGCCGCGGGGCCTGTAGATGCGGAATTCAGAAAACGCGTCGATGACCTCTCGAAGAGTGGAAAGCTCATATATGAAGGAGTTCTTTCAGATACGAGGGCGTACCTTGCGTCTTCGTCCTGCCTCGTTCTTCCGACATATCATCCCGAGGGACTTTCCAATGTCATTCTCGAAGCATGTGCCGTGGGACGTCCTGTCATATGTACTTGTCGCACAGGGTGCAGGGAGATAGTCTCTGACGGTGTCAACGGCCTGTACTGTCGAGACAGGGATTCCGGAAATCTGAGAGGAGTTATTGAGAAGTTCCTATCTCTTAGTAACTCTGAGAGAGCAGAAATGGGGAAGCGCGGTCGTGAGATTGTCGAATCGAAGTTTGACAGAAGAATTGTCGTCAGGGCCTATCTTGATATTCTGAGGTCATAATGAAAAGTAATAAGATCAAAGTGCTCAAGAGACTGTTCGGAAAGAATCTCATTGCCCTCTTTTACCGTTCACTCTTCTTCCTCTCCGATGAGAGTTATCTCAGGTTGATTTACCGCCTCAGGATGGGAAGAAAACTCAATCTCGATAACCCCGTAACATTCAACGAAAAACTGCAGTGGCTGAAGCTCAATGATCATAAGGCGCTCTACACGAAGATGGCCGATAAGCTCGGCGTGAGAGACTACGTCGGAGAAAAGGCAGGTAAGGAACATGTCGTTCCTGTCCTCGGCGTCTATTCGTCGTTCGACGAAATAGATTTTTCATCCCTGCCGTCATCCTTTGTTCTTAAGACGACACACGACAGCGGAAGCTATGTCATATGTCCCGACAAGACGAAGCTCGACATCAAGGGGGCAAGGAAGACCATCACGCGTTCAATGAAGCGCAACTACTACAGAACAACAAGAGAGTGGCAGTACAGGGATATTGAGCCGAGAATCATTGCCGAGGAGTTTCTCGGGGAGAATCTTACGGATTACAAGTTCTTCTGTTTCAACGGCGAGCCGAAGTTCATGTATATCGAGCAGGAGGCAGGGGAGAGCCACGAACAGGCCATATTCGATATGGCCTTCAAGCGTGAGCCCTTCACGATGGAGGACAAATATTCCACAGCTTTCTTTAAGAAGCCTGATTTCTTCGACGAAATGAAAAGAATTGCCGCCGTTTTATCGGCCGGTATTCCTTTTCTCCGCACGGACATGTACTATGTTGAGGGGAAAATCCTTGTCGGGGAATTAACCTTCTACCACTACGGCGGGTTCATTCCCTTCAATCCTCCCGGATGGGATGAGACCATCGGAGGATATCTCAAGATAAACAATGAAAAAGTACCGGAGTAAGTATGAAAAAGTTCTGCTTGATTCTTCTGATGATTATTCTTGTCTCTTCGCTATATGCCGAGATAAGCATATATGATGTTACATCATCATACGACAGCGGAATGCGCGAGAAGCTCCTCTCGGGCGAGACTCTCGAGTATTACTCTGTCTATGGCGATGATGTAAAGGCACTTGCCTTTGACAACACGAAGGGAAAGACGAAGGCTGAGGAGGACGCAAAACGGGACAGAGTGCTTCTCAGCGGCATCTCTGCATTCATTGCGTATCCTGATGCATGGAACGAGATGGACTATAGTGAAAGAAAGCTTGAAATCATCAATACACTCCTCTCGATTTCAACTATAAAGGGAATAACGTACATATCATATTCGGCAGGTGAAAAACCCAAGACTCTCTTCTCCGATGCCTACACCCTGACTGCAGCAAAGAAGGGGAAGAAGGC
>CAVACS010000188.1:0-3813 GCA_963587105.1 Anaerovoracaceae bacterium
CAATTATTTAATGCGTTTACTATATTTTCCAAAGTGAGACAGATGTCGGAGATTGTACCCCTTTTTCCGGTATCCTGCAGAGAAAAAGAGAGCGGAGAGACGCACTCGTGAGGAATGAGAAGAGATGGAGTGGAAAGCTTCTCTGTAGATTCTGTGTCTTCTTCCCGGGTGGAGATATTTAATTTCACTATCTTGTTCACAAAAAGATTTCTCTTGATTATCCTTTTTTTATGAAGCGTTTTTCGTTTACTGAAATCCTTACATTGATCATTGTCTTGATATGCGGCTCGGCAATACTCATTGGTCTCTATCTCTGGACAGCCTATCTGACAGAGAAGAAGGACGAGGAGGCATTGCGTGCGGCTATGGAGAAGGTCGTCAACACAAAGGGGGAGAAGGCCCTCTTCGAGATGGCCGGTATCCCGGTTGACCAGATATATTACGGAGATGAACTCATCGAGCTCTACGACAGTGACAACGGAACGTGGAACTACACGAGCGAGGAGGCGAGGAGAATCGCGGTCTACAGGAAATGCTGCGACAGCGTCGTCGAGATAAACGCCTATTCGTCGCTCAGTGACTCCGGGCAGGGAAGCGGCGTCATCCTTACAAGTGACGGCTATATAGTGACGAACAAGCATGTCGTGGGCTCGGGGACATCGTTCACAGTCGTCTTTTCAGACAACACGAGCGAGGAGGCGACGCTTGTGGGCTATGATACGCTGACGGACATCGCTGTCATCAAGGTCGCAAGGACGGGGCTTCAGAGTGTGGACTTTGGCACGGCTGAAAATCTTTCTGTCGGGCAGATCGTCTACACAATCGGAAATCCCTACGGCTACTCCTGGTCCTTCACCGACGGCTCGATATCGGGATTGAACAGGATGGTGAGCACCTCCACATCCTCCTCGGTCATCCCCAATATGATACAGACGAACGCCCTGGTTAACCCCGGAAACTCCGGAGGTCCTCTTCTTGATTCCTCGGGAAAGATGATCGGGCTCATATCATCAATATATTCGACATCCGGGAGCGCCGAGGGGATATCATTCGCACTTCCCGTGGAGACGGTGAAGGATGTGGCATCTTCGATCATAAAGAACGGCAAGGTCACGCGCGGCTGGATGGATTTCCTCTCCGTCGAGCTCAACGCACAGATCGTCGCTTACTCCAACCTCGTCGTGGACGAGGGAATACTTGTCAGCCAGGTAGTTCCGTCGGGGAAGGCCGACAGAGCCGGGATAAAGGGCGGAAACGAGAAGGCCCAGTACGGACAGAGTGTCATATATCTCGGGGGAGATGTCATCGTCGCCATAAACGACACGCCGATTGCCGGCTACAGCGACTATTTTGCATTCCTCTTCAACACGAAGGCGGGAGACAGGGTTTCGGTGACGGTGATCCGCAACGGACAGAGGAAGACAATCGATAACGTGGAGCTTGTCGAGCAGACGGAGGAGAACACGCAGTGGATTCTGAGATAATCATCCCCGACTACATAACAGGCGTGGAGAGGCCTTTTCGTGTACACTCGCCCTACGAGCTGGCAGGCGACCAGGGGGAGGCTGTAGAGAAGCTCTACAGAGGCTACATTGAGGGGGACCATGCACAGACACTCAAGGGTGTAACAGGATCGGGAAAGACCTTCACGATGGCGAAGCTCATCGAGAAGATACAGAAGCCGACGCTTGTGCTTTCGCATAACAAGACGCTCTCGGCACAGCTCTACAGGGAGTTCAGGAACTTCTTTCCCGAAAACGCCGTCACATACTTCGTCTCCACATACGATTTCTACCAGCCCGAGGCTTACGTTCCCGGAAAGGACCTCTACATCGAAAAGGAGGTCGACATAAACGACGAGATCGACCGCCTGAGGCTCCATGCCTCCTTCTCCCTCATGGAGAGGAGGGATGTCATAGTCGTGGCGACGGTCTCGTGCATATACGGCCTGGGAAACCCGGTATCTCTGAGAGATATGCTCTGGTCATTCAGGGTGGGGGATGAATTTGACAGAAAGAGGGTCTTCGAGCAGCTTCTGAGGATGCTCTACGAACGTAACGACGATGTGCTGGAGAGAGGCCGGTTCTTGAGCCGCGGGGACACAATTGAGATATATCCGGCATACCTGGAAACGGCATTCCGCATCACACTCGACTGGGACACCATAGCCTCCATAGTATGGTTCGACCCCGTATCGAGGGAGAAGAGGGAGAGTGTCGAGAGTGTGACGCTCTATCCGGCAAAGCAGTTCGTGCTTCCGCAGAGCCAGATCGACAGGGCGATAAAGGAGATCGAGAAGGAGAAGGACGAAAGATACGAGTATTTCATATCGAACGGGAAGTTCGTCGAGGCCGAGAGGATAAAGAGCAGGGTTGAGTACGACCTTGAGATGCTCCAGGAGATAGGCTACTGCTCCGGCATCGAGAACTATTCGCGTCCTCTCACAGGAAGGAAGGAGGGTGAGAGGCCTCCCGTGCTCCTCGATTACTTTCCCGACGACTTTATAACGTTCATAGATGAGAGCCATGTGACGCTGCCGCAGATAGGGGCGATGTATGAGGGCGACAGATCGAGAAAGCTCAATCTCGTCAACTACGGCTTCCGCCTGCCCTCGGCACTCGATAACCGTCCGATGAAGTACGACGAGTTCGACAGCAAGGTCGGACAGCGTATCTACGTCTCAGCCACTCCCGGGGAGAGGGAGAAGGCCGAGTCTGTGGAAATCGTGGAGCAGCTCATACGACCCACAGGACTGCTCGATCCCGAGATCTCCGTCAGACCCACCGAGGGTCAGATGGAGGACCTCTACGGCGAGATCAGAAAGACAATAGAGAAGGGTGAGAGGGTGCTTGTCACGACGCTGACGAAGAAGATGAGCGAGGACCTGACCTCCTACCTTTCAAACCTGGGACTCAAGGTACAGTATCTTCACAGCGAGGTCGACACAATAGAGCGTGTCGACATATTGAGAGATCTCAGAAAGGGAAAGTACGATGTGCTTGTCGGCATCAACCTCCTGAGGGAGGGGCTGGACCTTCCGGAGGTCGCGCTCGTCGCCATCCTCGACGCAGACAAGATAGGATTCCTGCGCTCCGCGACGTCCCTCATACAGACGATAGGAAGAGCGGCAAGGAATGCAGACGGACGTGTCATAATGTATGCCGATAAAAAGAGCGAGGCAATGGATGAGGCCATCAGGGAGACAGAGCACCGCCGCAGTGTGCAGATGGCGTACAATAAGGCCCACGGCATAACACCCAGGACAATAAAGAAGGAGATAGAGGACATACTCGAGCGCAGCCTCAAGGAGAGCGAGGAGATAGCGAAGGAGGATGCTAAAATCCTTTCGTCATCCTACAACCTCCTCTCGGAAAAGGACAGGAAGAAGTACATAAAGGACCTCGAGAAGCAGATGAGACAATACGCAGAAGATCTCGAATTCGAGAAGGCCGCAGTCATAAGGGACGAGATAGAACGCATCAGGGAGAGAAAGGACCTCTCATAAATTGTGAATGTGCTCTGAAAAATCTTATGAAGTACTGCAGACTCCGACACTTGCAGCACCGGCACAGTCTGCCGCTCTATCGCCTGAATGCCGGCTTCTCTTTCCCGTCAAGAGAGGCGTTGATCCATGGCAGTCTTCTCCATATGACCGTATGTGTGCTCCTGACGGAAAGAGAAAAGCACAGATGGCCCGGAGTTTTCTCGTCATACCCTCCCCGGGGAAGAATCTCAAACTTCGCACTCTCATAAAAAGGGATCTGCCGTCAACCTCAATATCATAAGAAGGCTTAGTAACGAGCTCGCATCCCG
>CAVACS010000189.1:0-3794 GCA_963587105.1 Anaerovoracaceae bacterium
GCTTTCGGGATCGAGGGAGGCCAGAGGCTCGTCGAAGAGATATATCCTGACATTGTCCACCATCACTCCCGCAAGTGATACCCGCTGCTTCTGCCCGCCCGAGAGCGACTGAGGCGAGTGGGATAGAAAGCTCTCCATTCCGACCTTCTTCGCGGCTTCCAGAACCTCCCTCTTCATTTCGCAGAGGGGAGTTTCGTCGTTTTCAAGTGCGAAGGCTATGTCCTCCCCGACGGTGAGACCGATGAACTGGCCGTCAGAGTCCTGGAGTACAGTTCCCGTTATCTTACTCAGGGAGAAGATGTCCCACTCACGGTAGCTCTTTCCTCCGATGAGGAGCTCGCCCTCCGCATCCCCGGGGTAGGAAGCGGGAATAAGGCCGTTGAGTGTGGACGCGAGTGTGCTCTTTCCGCAGCCCGAGGGACCGCAGATGAGGATCTTCTCCCCCTCGTTTACCGTGAGATTTATATCATAAAGAGTAGGCTCCGCCTGAGCCTTGTATTTGAAGGAGAAGTTCCTGAATTCGATTATCGGTGATGACACGCTTACCTCGCCGCAGTCAGTTTACCACGAAGAAAAGAAAAATGCTTCCCTTGTGAGGAAGCATATCGCGAAGAGTTGAACTCAGTCTTCTTTTCTGAGAGATCCCGCCTTCGGCTTAGCCCTGTTGTATGCAAGGGCGAGGAGTGTGCCGATGACTGCGGTCGTGACGATGTTTGCCACTCCTGCCACAAGACCCTGTGTGAATACCTTGTTCGCGGGTTCGGCGTAGATGAGGATGTCGAGTACAGGTGCTACAAGTCCCCATGCTATGATGTGTGCAACGACCTCTGCGACGTTGAAGGATATGATTTCCTTCTTGCCGAATCTTTCCTCGATGTTGATCCTGTCGGTCAGAAGTCCCATGATTAGTCCCGCAACTCCCGATGCGATTACCCAGCTCCACCAGATTCCCCAGCCTGCCGCAAAGTCTGTGAGCGTGTGGCCGATGAATGCGATGAGAAGTCCCGCAAGGGGGCCGTAGAGTACAGTCATGAATGCCAGGAGGCCGTACTGTGTCGAGATGGTCGTGTTAGGCAGCGGACTCGGGATAGAAACGAATCTTCCGAGTACGAAAAAGAGCGCAGCGCCGATACCTATTGCGACTATTGTCGTGATCGGATCTTTTTTCAGCATCTTCATAATTTTCCTTCCTTCGGAGGGATACGGCCCTCCTTTCTCAATTATTCCCTCAAACTGCCGTACTGGCAACTACAAGAGGAACTTTCTGAACCATTTTGTTATCTCATCAAGCCTTTTTATTCTGTTTGCGGGCTTTCCGCTCCGGCTGAGCTCGTGGTTCTCGTCGTGGAAGAGGATGAATCTCGTCTCGACGCCCATATCTACAAGCGTCGTGTAGAGCTGGTATGCCTGCTCGACGGGACAGCGGTAATCCTTGTCGGAGTGGAGGATGAGTGTCGGAGTCGACGCGTTTTTTCTTATCGCTTCCATGGGGGAGCGGTGATAGAGAGATTGTGTATCATCCCATGTGCAGCCGCACTGGTCGGTTGCGAAGTAGCTTCCTATGTCGCTGCTTCCGTAGAAGCTTATCCAGTTGTAGATGGAGCGCTGTGTCGCTATCGCCTTGAAAAAGGATGTATGACCCAGAATCCAGTTCGACATGAAGCCTCCGTAGGAGCCTCCTGTGACAGCAACGCGCTCTCTGTTTATCGAAGGATATTTCTCCATCACGGCTGAGGTGAATGCCATGAGGTCGCTGTAGTCGATGCTTCCGTACTTTCCCCTTATATCTGCAAAGTCATCGCCCCTGCCGTCGCTTCCTCTCGGGTTCGTCCAGAAGACGAAGAAACCCTCGTTCGCCCAGTACTGCATCTCGTGCATGAAGACAGTTCCGTAGACTGTCTTCGGACCTCCGTGTATGTCAAGGATTGCAGGGTAGGTGCGGCCGCTCTCCCATCCGAAGGGTTTGATGGCCCATCCTTTGAGCTCTATGCCGTCGTTTTCGTATTCAATCTCCTCGGGAACGGCCACATATTTTCCCTTGAGGACGTCGTCGTTGAAAGCTGTGAGCTTCTCGCTTCCCCTGTAGAGCTCCTGGAGATGCTGTTCTCTGAGTCCTATGTAGTAGACATCTCCGTTGTAGACAGAGACGGAGTCGACGCTCCCTTCCTCTGTTATGACAGGCTCGGTTACGCCCTCTGTGTTTATCCTGTACACAAAAGACGAGTGTCCCTTTGTCGAGGTAAAGTAGATCCACTCTCCGTCGACAGCGGAGCTCTCTCCTCCCTTGAAGCGTATATCTGTACCGACACTCGACCAGAGGGAGTCTCCCCAGGGAGAGAGAAGTACTGCCTTTCCGTTTTCGAGAGTATAGAAATCGGGATTCTGGTTTATGCCGTACTTCTTCCTGTCGCTTCCGGCGGCGATGATCTTACCACTGAGAAACCATACCTTCTTTATGCCGAGCTCTCCCTCGGGAAGTACTGTCTCCCATCCGAGGTCTGAGAGACTGACACATCTTACCTCGGAGGTAAAGGAAGGCTTTGCTCCTTTTCTCACATTTCCCGTACATAGAAGCCTTGTCCTGTCGGGGGAGAGTGTGTAGGAGGACGTGTCATAGTCGTCGTCGAAGAGGATGCTCGTCACGCCCTTTCTGATTACGGCAAGCCTTGTCCTGCGGCCGCATGTGAAGCCTTCCCCGTTGAGATAGAAGGGGCTTTCCTCTATCTCTTCGTATCCCTCTGCCTCCTTCTTTCTCTTCTTTCTTTCGTCTTCATCGAGACCCTCGAATCTTTTATCGACAGAGAAGAGGGCGACGAGAGTATCGTCAGAAATGAATTCGTACTTTGTAAGCTTTCCGTCCACCGTCAGCCACGGCGAGGCCTCACCTCCGTCGAGGGGGAGGGCGTAGATCGTGCTCTTCTCATCGTCCTTCGTCTCTTCTTCTGTGCGCTTTGCCGTGAAGTAGAGCTTCTTCTTCCATGTCGTACCCCATCCGGCCCTGCCGTCTGAGGTGAGAGAACGCGGCTCTCCGTCCTTCAGCATATAGAAATCGCTTGAGTATCCTGTTCTGTCCTCCTTCGCTCTGCTCAGGGTGAAGAAGATGCCGTCTTCTCCCGCCTTGACTCCAGAGAGGTAGCTGTAGGAGAGAAATTCGTCGAGTTTTATCTTTTCCATGGAAAAAGTGTAAACACTTGAAGTGGTGAATACAAGCGCCTATATCAGAGGCGCAAAGAGATCATCCGGCACGACTAAGTTCTCGACGATGCAGTAGTACATGTTCTTCCGGAGACCGGAGGGTGTGATCATGGTGAGAAGATTGACTGAGACTTCTTCCCGGCCCTCCGGAAAGCTTCGATCCTGTTCCCGAGAGCCGGACTGTAACTCTTGTCGATCACATATTCTCCTGTACTGTATTTGATCTTCGAGCGATTGATCGTGTCATCACGTCTGTCTTACTTTATAGTTGTTGAAGAGACAGGTTTTCCGCTCCGCCTTCCGTAGACGCCGATGCAGACTCTGCACATTCCTTTAAACGCGCACATTCTGCTTCACGGCCGATTATTTTCTTTGTGTTTATGAAAGTATCTTAAACATGTAAGAGGAAAATGAAAGATACTTTGTCTAAAAGCACCTTGAAAAATTAGATTTAGACAGAGAATCTCTTTCAGCTGCTTCCTTACCCCGTTCCGGCAAAAAGAAAAACCAGCCTTGAAGACTGGTTTATCTAGCCACCTGTCGGATTCGAACCAACGACCCCGAGATTACAAATCACGTGCTCTGGCCAGCTGAGCTAA
>CAVACS010000190.1:0-3739 GCA_963587105.1 Anaerovoracaceae bacterium
GAAGGTAAACTTATAGTATCTTTCCGGCTTTTCAGTTGAAGATGCTGCTTCTGATCCGGGTTTTGTCCTGAGTGAATTTCCGGATTATTCCGTCCTGCCCGTCTCCCGAATGAGGGACTGAGAAAACCGGCTGATCCCGTCGGAAAGAGCCGGCTTCTGTGATTTTGATGGAACTGGGCTTGTTACTCTGTCAGTACTGTGCCGTCTGCGAGTGTGATGCTGTAGCCGTTGAAGACGATGGTGCCGTTGTTTACGAGCTTTGTTATCACACTCTCCCCTGTGAGAGTCCATGTGGAGCCTTCCTCGATGGTGATGACTGCATTGTCAAAGACGGCTGTTCCGCCCTCTGTGTTCTCGACGATGTTGATACTTCCGCTATACGATGTGCCGTCAGAGAGCGTCAGATCAAGCTTCGAGATACTGTCGACTCTTATATCGCCCTCGATTGTCTCGTCAGAGAAGACTGCGGTGACATCTGCACCGTTACTTCCTGCCGTTCCCCAGCCGCGGCTTGCGCTGTTGCCGGTGATGTTGAAGAGGTAACCGTCGCTCTCCTTGTTTACAATCGTAACATTGGAGAGAAGGAAAGTACACGATGTATTCGTGATGTAGAAGACATCCCCGTTGTGGTTAGTGATTGTAGAGTCCGTTGCCGAGAAGGAGGATGTTCCGACCTCTGCATCTCCCGACATCGACTGGTAGATCATTACGCAGTGGACGTTCTCGCTTGAGCTTGTACCCTTTGTGTCACTCATGTTTCCAGATACCGTGCAATTTATAAGCGTGATGCTGTTCTTCCCTTCAATTACGAGAGCCTCGGAGTTCTCTGCTGTCAGTTCCGCTTCTGTCACCGTGATCTCTGCTGTCGAATAGACTGCAGGGGAGTTGTAGCCTCTGGATGTATAGTTTCCGCCTGTGACTGTGACTGTGCCGCCGCCCCTGTCGGATCTGATGGCAGCAGATGAGTTGCCGTTTGTCTCGACTGTGAGATTATCTGCATATGTCGTGCCGCCGCCCGTCGTCTGGATTCCACCGGAATTGTCCTTGTATGTCGTTATCGTGCTGTTGCTGATTCTCACGACAGTGGATGAACCGTAGCTGAAGACACCGTTTCCGTTCTGTGCGTTCGATGTGATGACAGCGCCGTCTATCGTGACGTCCGCTCCGTCTGTTGCGAGAAGGGCTGCATTCATGCCGTAGAAGTCACCGCTTTCCGTGTTCGATGAAGAACCTGCGCTCTTGTCGACTGTAATATCAGTAAGTGTGACTGTCACTCCGTCGATTCTGAGTGCGTTCTCGTCGTCTCCCGTCGACTGGTAGGAAGTGCCTTCAACGGTGGTATCCTCACTTATCGTATTGGCGCTCGTTCCCTGATCAACGTTCTGTGCATTCGAGCCGAATCCGCCTTGTCCGCCCTGTCCGCCGGGACCGCCCTGTCCTCCGGGACCGCCGGGACCTCCCTCCGGTTTCTCGGGTGGCGCTGATGGGAAGGAATAAGTGTTTTCCTCCTCTGTAGAAAGAGACGTGCTCTGTGCTGTAGAGCAGGATGAAAGGAGCAGCAGAGTGATAAGCCCTGCCGCAAGTAATGTTTTTACCAGATGTTTCATATACTGACCTCCGTCTATGAGAGTGTTCTAGCATGCGGACATTGAACGAACCTTGAAAAAGAAAAAATCTTTCACAATAATTTCGGGTATGAGACTTTTGATGATTGAAGACGAAAAGGGCCTCTCCGACGCAGTCTGTCATATGCTGAAGACGAAGGGGTGGCTTGTCAGGGCTGTCTACGACGGAAAAAGCGGCCTCGAGGAAGCCGAGACCGATCTCTATGACCTTATCATTCTGGATGTCATGCTCCCCGGAATGGACGGCTTTACGCTCCTCGAGCGCCTCAGGGGGGAGAGAATATCGACACCGGTATTGATGCTTACGGCCAAGACCGATCTTCAGAGCAGGGTGAAGGGCCTGGACTGGGGTGCGGACTACTATCTGACAAAGCCGTTCGAGATGGCGGAGCTCCTTGCATGTGTCAACGCTCTTGCGAGGCGCAGAGATACTTCTATCGAGAATACCGACCCGGAATTCGGAGACCTTGTCCTTAAAGCACAGAACGGGGAGCTTTCATCTTCTCTGACGGGAAAGAGCGTGAAACTGAGCGTCAGAGAGATAAATCTTGCAGAGCTCCTGATGCGCTCTCAAGGCCGTATAATATCGAAGGAGCAGATAGAGGAGAAGCTCTGGGGATTCGAGAGCGGGAGTGAGTACAACAGCAGTGAGGTCTACGTCTCCTTTCTGAGGAAGAAACTGACATTCCTGGGATCTGCTGTCTCTATAAAGGTTGCACGCGGTATCGGGTACTATATGGAGACGAAGGACGGGGACGGGGAGGGCGGCCGATGATAAGACAGCTCAGGCGGCAGCTCGTTTTCATAATGACGGGCTCCTTCACTGTGATAATCGCATCCCTTGTGGCACTCATTGCAATAGCCCCCGAGCGTGAGAAGACAGCACAGATCAGATCGGCTCTTGAAAGCTATGCCGGAGAGAGGGAGCCTTTCAATATCTCCCAGCCTCCGGAGGGCGCTCTCTCTCCGCTTCCTCTCTCTGATGCTGAGGGCGGAGAATCCTCCGCGCCGGGTGAAGAGACACTGCCGCTTACTCCTCCCGCCGGCGTACAGACTCCGATTATGGAGAATACCGGGGCGTTCCGGGATTTCGGCGGCAATGTGATAAATATCGAGACGGACAGCGACGGGACGATCACATCCTGGACATCGAGCCGCGACGACTACTACGATGACGAGACTGTCAACTCGATACTCTCTCTTATCAGGAAGAACGGCAGCGAGTTCGATAATGTGAAGGGCTACTATTTCCTCAGTCACAGAACACCGGAAGGCTACTCATACACCGTACTCGATGCAACGGCTTCGGCGAATGACAGCAGGCGTGTATTCACATGGACTCTCGCAGGGGGCCTTCTTTCATGGGGACTTCTCTTCCTTCTCTCCCTGAGACTGTCATCTCTCATAGTCCGTCCCGTCGAAGAGGCCTTCGAGAGACAGAACCGTTTCATAGCAGATGCGGGACACGAGCTCAAGACTCCGATTGCCGTCATACAGGCCAATGCCGACGTGCTTGAAGCAGAGACAGGAGGGACGAAGTGGCTTTCCTACATCAAGACCGAGACAAGACGGATGGACAGTCTCGTGAAGGACCTCATGTTCCTGACCGCGATGGAGAAGGGAAGTGAAAGTGACAAGGAGAGCATCGACCTGTCACTTCTTGTGAGGGGCGCCTCTCTTCCCTTCGAGGCACTGGCCTTCGAAAAGGGCATGAGTCTCGATATCGAGGTATCCGACGGCATTTTCGTCCGCGGCTCCTCGTTCCAGCTTGAAAAGCTTACTTCGATTCTTCTCAGCAATGCCGTCAAATACGGCGAGGAGAACGGAAAGATAACGGTCTCCCTTTCAGAGAAGCATAAGAGTGCCGTTCTCAAGGTTTACAACACCGGAATCGGGATCGAGGAGAGTGAGAAGGCGAAGATCTTCGAGCGCTTCTACCGTGTGGACAAGGCGAGAAGCCGCTCGGACGGCAGCTACGGCCTGGGCCTTGCGATGGCTCAGGATATCGCACTCAATCATCACGGGAAGCTGACACTCGAGAGCGAGTACGGAAAGTGGATCGAGTTCACCTACGAAATGCGCTCCTTATTGTAATGCCGCTTCACAAGTGTCAC
>CAVACS010000191.1:0-3731 GCA_963587105.1 Anaerovoracaceae bacterium
GCGGAATTCTATTGTGCAAGTTGGCGGAATTCTATTGTGCAAGTTGGCGGAATTCTATTGTGCAAGTTGGCATTTGCTGGATTTCAGTTGACACATCTGCTCTCTATTTCCTTCCAGAGGTTCTCTTCAAGTAGGGATCGGAAGCGCTGTGGCTCGTTCTTGATCCGCTCCTCCAGATCCTTTCTTGTTCCGGGAGGATTTTCCGCAAGGGACAAAAGCGTGTGCTTGTCCATGACCCTCGCGGCCGGAACGTTGAAACGTCGTGCAATGTTGTCACGGACGATGAAGAAGGTCTTGAGATTCTCCTTCGTGCTCTTATTCATCTTCTTCCAGTACCCGATATGCTTCCATCCGGGAGTCGGCTCCTTCACAAGAGAGACCCTCTTCATGTTTGCGTCCATTTCCAGGGTGAGGTTCTTTCTTTCGATTTCCTCAAGAAGGACCTTCTTCAGATCAAAGAGGTACATGACATCTGTAAGGGCGTATTCGATGAGCGTGATATCTAACGGGCGCGCCAGCCAGTTCGCCTGCTGGTTCTTCTTCTTGTCGATGTTCATCTCCTTTCCAAGGTATGTTTCGATAAGACCCAGGAGGTTACCGTTGTAGCCGAGAAGAAGTGCCGGCACACGGATATCGAAAACGTTGCTTATTCTGAGGTGGTATTTCTTGTAGACGAGAGCCGCATCGCCCTGGATATCGAACCAGACCTTCTCCGAGGGGGACGAGAAGAAGACTTCGAGTCCGGACGGGGTCACGCCGCCGCTTCTTGCATCGATTATGTAGTACCCTGTTTTGTCGAATATCTGTACAAGGGACAGGTGTTCGCCGTAGATATGGAGGTTGAACTCCCCTTCAAAGTCCACGGCAAGGGGCTTTCCGTTCCATGCTGCAACAGCAGCCTTTATCTTTTCATCTGTATCGAGTGTAGTGTAAATCATTGATTTTCCTTATCGAGTTTTGACGCGCACTGCCGGATTATGTCCTTCCATCTCGAGACGAAGGACGGCGGGGATACCGCCTCGCTCTCCGGAGAGTAGCTCAGGAGCCTCGCCATCACCTCGACGTCGCTCACGGCAGGGACCGAAAGCTCGTAGGTGTCGCTGTCAATCCATCCCCCCTTCTGGTCCTTGTGCCATATCTGATTTGATATGATATTGGCGGCAACGGAGTGGAAGCGCATCGTATACCACACACTCTCCTTCTTTGCGGAGGAGAATATGCCGTAGCTGCCTTCGCTTCTCTCGAGTTTCTCCCTGTTGTACTCGAAATGCTCATCGGTGTATGTCACGTCCTTTATTCTGGAGAGCGAATATGTGATTATCGTGCCGTAGATGCTCTCCGCCTTGAGGTACCATATCTGGGAGTAGTTGATGAGAAGCATGGGGTTCACCCTGAGCTCCGTCTCGCCTCTCTTGGAGTTGACGTATCTCAGAGAGACCGTCCGCCTGTCCTTTATGGCGTTCACAATCTTTGTAAAGACTGCGTAGTTCACCTTCTCAAGGGCCGTGTAGAGATATTTGACGGGAACATCGGATAGAGCCGTCTCTCCTTCCTCTCCGCTTCCGAACTGCACCTTCAGGGGATTATAGGCGGCGCGGGAGAGAGCCTCCGCTATCGTGGAGTTGACGAAGGCCTCGTTCAGCTTCGGCTTGTCGCCGTTATAGACGTAACAGCCTCCGCCGCTTCTTCTGACATACTCGACGGAGGAGAGCTTATCCATATAGCCGATATCTGTCAGACGTTCACGGATGAAGTCTATGTCCCTCCTGAACTCCCTGTTCGATATCCCGTACTTATCTCTTATATAGGAGTAATCAAGTCTTCCGTCATCGAGACAGAGTACGTTGATCATGTCCATTATCCTCTCAAGTCTGCTCACAGACGTCATTATATGAGGAAAGGCCGTAAAGAGAAAAGTGAAAGGGGCGTTTCCGCCCCCTTCGTTTCGTTATTCCCGCTCGTCTCAGCGCAGTCCGTAGCGTGATACGAATGCCTCCGCATTCTGTATCGAGCCGCCTGCAGCTCCCTTGACGATGTTGTTTACAAGCAGGCAGAAGCCGATCCTGCCTTCCTTCTTTCTCAGTCTTCCTGTATAGACAACCATTCCCTTCGGTGTTCCCCAGAAAGCATACTTGGGCTGGGGAAATGTGTTCTCCGCAGAGTACTGTACAGGCTGGGAGGGAGTCGAGGGCAGATCCGATGCGTCCTTGAAGTCAGCCCATGCTTTGATGATGTCCTCGCACTCGACATCCTTCTCAAGGTCGAGCCATACAGTCTCGAGATGGCCGAACATGACGGGGACACGGACAGTGAATGCATAGACGACGGGGTCGATCGAGAGAATCTTCTTTATCTCCCTGTCGATCTTCTCCTCTTCACCCTTGATGTACGGAATACAGTTGTCCGTGATATCGAAGGAGGAGAGACCGGGGTATCCGGCACCGGATACACTCTGATAGCTGTTTATCGTGATTGTCTTTATTCCGAACTGCCTCAGCGGAGCGAGTGCCATTGCCAGCCCTGTGGTAACGCAGTTTGCATTCGTCACACAGAATCCCGTCTGGGGATAGCCCT
The DNA here is from genome assembly GCA_963587105.1 of Anaerovoracaceae bacterium. GTDB lineage: Bacteria > Spirochaetota > Spirochaetia > Sphaerochaetales > Sphaerochaetaceae > Ornithospirochaeta. The sequence continues at coordinate 2,575 of CAVACS010000191.1, forward strand.
GTTCACGGATAAGATCGAGCTGCTCGATATTGGTCTCGGGAATGAGAATAGGAACGTCGGAGTCATAACGCATGGCTGCGGCGTTGCTGAATACATAGAAGCCGCTTGCCCTGAGCTGGGGCTCGGCCTCCCTTGCAACCTCTGCCGGAAGTGCGGAGAAGACAATCTTCACGCCCTCTTCGAGCATGGCGTCGTGATTGAATTCCTTTATAACCATATCCTTGATCTGAGGGGGCATCTCAAAGGGCATGACCCAGTGAGCAGTCTCGGAATACTTCATTCCGACTCTGGCTGCCGAAGCAGTCACATAACTCAATTCGAACCAGGGATGGTCCGAAAGCATCCACATAAAAACCTGACCAACAGCACCGGTTGCGCCGAGAACGGCAACCTTGATTTTCTTATTGTCCATCAGTAAACCGACTCCTATGAGATAATAAATTAGCTAACTATATCCAATGGAATAAGAAAGGACAAGATACTATTTACAAAAACATCGCCTTTTTAACGTACCTGTTACTCCCTTAACTACATTGACGGTACGTAAAAACAGAGGTGCGGATATCTAGTCATGCATCAATAAAATTGATAGACTGTCAAATTGTGGTGGTATGGCTTTTTTCAGGCTTTTCTGCTTATAATGGTATTTCCCTTAAGGAGTAACAATGGCTACTAAGAAAGATAATATTGTACTTGGTGCAGGATGCATCTCATGTGCTCACAACAAAGACATCAACCTTTATAAGGACATGTACAAAAAATCCACTGAGAAGAATCCTTCTCACGCCGAAGAAGGTGCCTCATTCCTCAAGCACCTGATGCAGAACTCCCCGGAGCGCACCGAATGCAGATTCTACAACAGTGACGACGGCCTCCTCTGCGAATACTTCGTCGAGAGAGACTACGACAGGGACGGATCATGCCCCGATTATCTTCAGGTCAAGTTCGAGAAGGCTCCTGTTTCACGCACACGCACTGTCGCAGAGGATGACGAGAGAGACACCGCCGACGGCGATATCAAGGAAGTCGACGAAGACGAGATGGACGGCGAGAACGAAGACGACGAGCCCATCGAGATCATGGACGACGAGAACTACGACGAAAACTGATTTCATCGAAGAATGCTATAGAGAGGACTCCGGTCCTCTTTTTCTTTG
>CAVACS010000192.1:0-3717 GCA_963587105.1 Anaerovoracaceae bacterium
ATCCAGCCGCACCTTCCGGTACGGCTACCTTGTTACGACTTCACCCCCCTCACCAGACGTACCTTAGGAACCGCCCCCCTTGCGGTTGGGCTGGCGACTTTGGGTACCTCCGACTCGGATGGTGTGACGGGCGGTGTGTACAAGGCCCGGGAACGTATTCACCGCGCCATGCTGATGCGCGATTACTAGCGATTCCAACTTCGTGGGGTCGAGTTGCAGACCCCAGTCCGTACTGAGACCGGCTTTTTGCGGTTCGCTCCACCTCTCGGTCTTGCTTCGCTTTGTACCGGCCATTGTAGCACGTGTGTGGCCCAGGACGTAAGGGCCATGATGACTTGACGTCATCCCCGCCTTCCTCCGGTTTGTCACCGGCAGTTCCGTCTGAGTGCCCAACTTAATGATGGCAACGGACAGTGGGGGTTGCGCTCGTTGAAGAACTTAATCTCACATCTTACGACACGAGCTGACGACAGCCATGCAGCACCTGTGGGGAGACTCCGAAGAGCATACTGCTTTCACAGCACTTCCTCCTCATGTCAAGCCCTGGTAAGGTTCCTCGCGTATCATCGAATTAAACCACATGCTCCACCGCTTGTGCGGGCCCCCGTCAATTCCTTTGAGTTTCACCCTTGCGGGCATACTCCCCAGGCGGTACACTTAACGCGTTTGCTACGGTACCGGAGTTGCCCCCGACACCTAGTGTACATCGTTTACTGTGCGGACTACCAGGGTATCTAAACCTGTTTGCTCCCCGCACCTTCGTGCCTCAGTGTCAGTACATGCCCAGGCATTCGCCTTCGCCACCGGTGTTCTTCCAGATATCTACAGATTTCACCCCTACACCTGGAATTCCAATGCCCCCTGCTGTACTCAAGCTCTCCAGTTTCCAGCGCATCACGGAGTTGAGCCCCGAACTTTCACGCCAGACTTGATTAGCCACCTGCGCACCCTTTACGCCCAATAATTCCGAACAACGCTCGCCCCCTACGTATTACCGCGGCTGCTGGCACGTAGTTAGCCGGGGCTTATTCCGTGTTTAACGTCATCCCGCAGGCATTCCCTCCCACGGTTGTTCCTCTACACGAAAAGGACTTTACAACCTCACGGCCTTCATCGTCCACGCGGCGTCGCTCCATCAGACTTTCGTCCATTGTGGAAGATTCTTAGCTGCTGCCTCCCGTAGGAGTCTGGGCCGTTCTCAATCCCAATGTGGCCGTTCAACCTCTCAGTCCGGCTACCCATCGTCGCCTTGGTAGGCCTTTACCCTGCCAACTAGCTAATGGGCCGCAGGCTCATCCTCCGGCGCTCCCGTAGGAGCTTTCCCATCCTTACATATGTAAAAATGTATTATGCGGTATTATCACATGTTTCCATGTGCTATTCCCCACCAGAGGGCAGATTACCTACGTGTTACTCACCCGTCCGCCACTTCCGGTCCCGAAGGACCATTCGTCCGACTTGCATGCTTAAGACGCGCCGCCAGCGTTCGTTCTGAGCCAGGATCGAACTCTCCGTTATGGATTTCCGTACCTAAGTACGGATTAGCTCTTGTTCAATCTGTCTCGCTTCCCGAACACGGCTTCTTTTTTAAATCCACCTTCGTTCGTATCTTGAATTGACAGAAGCTCTCTGCTTCTTTTCTTTCTCTCTTTCCCTTCGTTAGTTACTGTAAAAAACATGCCGCTTAAAAACCGTTCCCTTACGGCCACGCTTTCACGCGACTCGAATACATTACATGTTTCTCGCTTAAATGTGAAGTCCCTTTTTGAAGTTTTTTCATCTTTTTGAAAGTTTATTCTTCCATTTCCATAATTGTGATAGAGATGATGAACCGAAAGTCATGGTGTGCTATTATACATATTATAAGAGGAAGACATGAAAACACTCATAATCGCAGGAAGCCCGAGAAAGGGCATGTATTCGGACCGTATTGCAGATATGATCAAAGAGGCGAAGGGAGGCGAGATAGTCCGCCTCAGGGAGAAGAAGATAGCACCGTGCAGGGGATGTGACATGTGCCGGAAAAACAACGGCGCACTCTGCGTCTTTCACGACGACATGGACGAACTCTACGACAAGTTCACTTCGTCCGGGACCGTTGTACTTCTCTCCCCTGTCTACTGGTGGCAGGTGACAGCACAGATGAAGCTCTTCATCGACCGCCTCTATGCACTCCCTCCTGAGGCATGGAAGGGAAGGAGGTACGTCGTCATCCTCAACGGAGGAGCTGAAAGCGATGATGTGGAGTTCAGAATTCTCCATGATGCTTTCAAGGAGATGTTCGACTATCTCGGCGTCGACTCGGAATATCTCGGTATCGGGACATCTGACGACAAGGCTTATGCCGAAGCCTTACCCCTTCTGCGGTCGTTCATCGAAGAGAAGATCTGAGGGATATATTATAAGGAAAGAGGACTCTCGAGGCCGAGCTTCTCACGCCTCTTTCTGTCGCACTCCACCCACTCCTCGAGGCTGAGGGGTGTGTAGTCGGAGTACATACAGAAGCAGTTGATCATCTGGCATGGGATGTTCGTCTCTTCCTCGTGATGGGCAAGAAGCCTCTTTGTAGAGCGCGTCTGTGATATGAACGAATCGACGAGGACCTGGTCGTATGTGTTGTGGATATGACCGAAGAGCATGTAGGAGAGAGGCTCTCCGAGAGCATTGACACTGTTCTGTCTGTTGTAGCAGAAGACAGGATAGTGCATGAGGCAGATCTTCTTCTTGTTCTCATGAAGCTCGGCGTAGTCCTTCACCCACTCGAAGCGTGAAACATCGAAATCGGGAGAGCTGAGGTATCTGCCGTCGTGATTTCCGGCAATGAGGTAGAGCCTCCCGTTCAGGCGGTTCACGACAGAGGCCGTTTCAGCCCCGTTTCCGAGTGAGAGGTCTCCCAGGATGACGACCTCGTCGTTCTTCCTCACCTTTCCGTTCCACTTTCCGATCATAGTCTCGTTCATCTCCTCGACTGACGAGAAGGGACGTTTGTCCATGCTCGTGAGCAGACTTCTGTGGAAGAAATGACAGTCAGATATGAAGTAACGCATTAAGCCCCCTTAGGGCAATCATACCACGAAGAAAGGACAATGAGTACCGCCTGTCCCCTTTTCGTGAGAAAGCCATGACCGCAATGAAAGACATGCGGTCTACTCGACCTTTGAGCCGAACGGCATCAGGGAGAGAAGCGCAAGCTTGAAATACTGGAGGCCGAAGGGAATGCCGATTATCGTGATGCAGAATACGACGCCGCAGATGGCATAGACTGCTGCCATCTCGAGCCCGGTGAGGAGCAGCCATATGATGTTGACGATGAGACGGAAGACTCCCCCGTTGTAATCGACCTCCCTGCCGAATGGCCAGAGGGAAAGGGATGCGAACTTGAAACACTGGAGGCCGAGGGGTATTCCCACTATCGTAATACACCACAGTATTCCGTAGATACACCAGAGCAGGGCAGTCTCGAATCCTCCGAATATGAACCAGATGATGTTGCCGAGTGTTTTCATTTTTAACTCCTTTCCCGATAAGAGAGGGATGATGATTGTAAATGCCTCTCTTACAGCTGTAGCAGTCTCTTCTTCCAATATAGAACAGAAGCCTTGTAAAGTGAAAGTAGCTGAGCTCCCGGGTCTTCTCTTCTTTATAACAATCGCCAATGACGGATGTGAGACTTGTTGAAGTTACTATTCACACCCCCTGAACCGTAAACAAGAGTTT
>CAVACS010000193.1:0-3699 GCA_963587105.1 Anaerovoracaceae bacterium
GCGCTTTGTCATTCCCGCGTCCATCGACTGCGCCGAATGTGCGCGCAAGGTCGAGGAGGCACTCCTCGAAGACGAAGGCAATGCCTTTGTCTCATTCTCATATGCTAAAGGAACGCTGACTCTAGTCACGAAGAACTCCCTTTCAGATATCAAGAAGAAATGCAGGGAGGTCGAGGACGAAATAGAATTTCCCGGAGATGAGGAGATGAAGAAATACTCCTTCAATGTCGAGATAGACTGCGCAGAGTGCGCAAAGAAGGTCGAGAGAGCACTCGAGGAGAATCCCCGGGTCGAATCTGCCTCGTTCAACTTCCCCAAAGGCAAGCTGACGCTCACCTCTTCCCTCACGGAGGCCGAAATCAAAGATATCTGCCGCTCTGTCGAGGATGACATGGTCTTTCTTGATGATAAGAAGGAGAGGAAGTACACATTCAATGTGAAGATCGACTGCGCAGAATGTGCAAAGAAGGTCGAGAGAGCACTCAGCGAAAGAGACGATGTCTCGAGCGCGGACTTCAACTACCCGAAGGGAAAGCTCACTGTCGTGACGACTCTATCCGAGGACGAGGTGAAGACTATATGCCGCGAGGTTGAGGACGAGATCGAGTTTACCGGCGAAGAAAAGAGCTACATTTTCAGCGTCACCATCGACTGCGCAGAATGTGCGCGTAAGGTCGAGGAGGCTCTCAGGGCCGACGAAAGGGTCAGGAAGGCATCGTTCGACTATCCGAAAGGAAAACTCTATGTGACAACAACCCTCACTGAAGAGGAAGTCAGAAAGCTCTGTCTTTCAGTCGAGGACGAGATGGTCTTCCATACTTCCTCCGCCGCTTCAAAGAAGGACTACTCGCTATACAGGATTATCGCATCTGCAATTCTCTTCCTTGCTGCCAAGATATCGGGGGTGGAATGGATTGCTGTCATTTCATATATCATCGCAGGCTACGATGTACTCTGGAGAGCTGTGAAGAACATAACTAAGGGAAAGGTCTTCGACGAGAACTTCCTCATGAGCATCGCAACGATTGCTGCGTTATGCATCGCATCCTATGACGAAGCCGCCGCCGTCATGATCTTCTACCAGGTCGGTGAATACTTCCAGAGACGTGCCGTCGGCTCATCCCGCGACAGCATCGGAAAGCTCATGGACCTCTCATCTGACAGCGTCACGATAAAGAAGGACGGTGATTGGGTATCTGTAAAGCCGGAAGAAGTAAGGGTCGGCGACATAATCCTCCTCAGAAGCGGCGAGAAGCTCGCACTCGACGGAACAGTAATCGAGGGAGAATCATTTCTCGACACACGTGCCCTCACCGGTGAAAGCGTTCCTGTAAAGGCGACAAAGGGATCGAAAGTCCTCTCGGGCTCAGTCAACGGAGACAACACCCTTACTATAAGAGCTGAAAAGGAATACTCGGAATCAACTGCCTCGAAGATAATGAAGCTTGTCGAGGACAGCGAAGGCAAGAAGGCCGGAAGCGAAAGGTTCATAACAAAGTTCTCACGCTACTACACGCCTTCGGTATGTGCTGCCGCCCTCCTTGTTGCAGTCATCCCCTCTCTCTTCGGCCTTACCGAGTGGAAGGACAGCATCTACCGTGCTGCCATGCTTCTTGTAATATCGTGTCCGTGTGCACTCGTGCTCTCCGTTCCCCTCACCTATTTTGCATCGATGGGAAGCTTTGCAAAGCACGGTATCCTCGTCAAGGGAGACGACGCAATCCAGAGCCTTGCATCTGTCACAACCGTTGCTCTCGACAAGACAGGAACACTGACGGAGGGTGTATTCTCCGTACAGTCGATAGAACATCTTTCATGTGACAAAGACCACCTTCTCGACTCCGTCTATGCCCTTGAAAAGGAATCGACACACCCGATTGCCACTGCGATCATGGAATATGCAGGTGAAAGAAACCTCAGAGCTGAAAACGTCCATACGATAAACGGCGTCGGAATCGAGGGAGACGTTGACGGACATCATATCAAGGCCGGTTCAAGCCGCATTATGGATAATGCACCCGAGGTTACGGAAGAGGGAACTCTCGTCTATGTTCTCGAGGATGAAAAGCTCCTGGGAGTCCTTGTTATCAGCGACAGGATCAGAGAGTCAAGCTACTCGACTATATCGAAGCTGAGGAACTCCGGCGTGAAGACGATATGCATGCTCAGCGGTGACAGAAAGGAGAGAGCCGAGAAGACAGCGGAGAAGCTCGGACTCGACAAGGCTTACGGAGAGCTTCTTCCGGGTCAGAAGCTCGAGAGACTGGAGTCTCTCAAAACTGAAGACGGAAAGCTCCTCTACGTCGGAGACGGCATAAACGATGCTCCCGCCCTCAAGAGTGCCGATGTCGGTGTTGCTATGGGCGGTGTCGGTTCAGATACAGCGATCGAAGCTGCCGACTGCGTCATAATGAACGACGACCTCTCACGTCTTCCCGTTGCGATAGGAATTGCAAAGAAGACTGAGAAGATTACGAAGGAAAACATCTGGGTCAGCCTCGTCGTCAAAGCCGTCGTCTTCATCCTTGCCGTTATCGGCTTTGCCAACATGTGGCTTGCAGTCTTTGCAGATACAGGCGTCTGCCTTGTTGCCGTCACGAATGCGATGCGTGCAATAAACTACAGGGAGAAATGACCTCTCCCCGCTCATTACTAATTCACCCCCGGGTTTGGGGGTGAATTCAATAATACAGTTAACGTATTTCAAACAAAATCAGATGCGTAGAGTTCCATCTGCAGTTTCTTCCCGTTTTTCGGAAGGGAGTCAAGGGAGACAGGCTTTATCGACCTGTACCTGTAGTTGCCCTTTGTGAAGAAGATGTAATACGTTTCTCTTTCTGTTGTCGTCAGTGCATCGTACGGAACTCTAATTCCAGAGCTATTTCTTCCCGAAATATAACTATAGTCCTTTTCAAAATTTTCTTTTAAATCAAAGGTTGCCGTGCAGCGTCTCGAGTTTACTATTGTACCGAGAGAAACATCGTAGATATCACCACCGGTCATATTCTGAACTTCGATAAGACCCATGTTCGGATAAATGGGAAATGTTGTTGTTCCATCTGCGTTGACCGTGTAATCAGTTAAGAAGTAACTTGCATACGGTCCCTCGACAGATATACCTGTCTTCCCGTAAATAGTACAGACAGAGATGGTTTCGTTACCGTAAACACGAGTCGCCACGCTGTATTTATCATTGATCAATCTGTAACTGATATCCACGGGGCCGCCGGATATATTGTTGAAGGTCACATTCCTGTACTCAAGTCCGTAGGGGATACATGAAACAGCAAGCAGCAGGAAAGCAAGAAGTAAAGCAGTGTATTTTAATAAATTTTTCATAAACTTTTCCCTCCTTCATGATTATGAGGGAGAATCATAGTTCTGTCTATCTCTTATTTCTGTGCCTCACTTGGATAATTAAAGCAGACTGTTCAGCAGAAGACTCCTGCATTTATCTTTTCAAATCGTTTCATTTGCCTTCGATTTATTTACCCTTTCATATAACGCTTCTTCAACTCAGCTTTGTCCCCTTTTGGTGGGGTTTTTGCCTAAAAAACTAGGATTTGCCATATAGGAAATCATTGCTTCTCATGTTATTCTGCTTCTACCAGGCGCTGCGAGCGTTACGGCGGTCAGCCTCTTCAGAGATCATCAGCATCCGTGGAGGGGTTGAGTCTCCTCAAATCCGACGGATGGGAG
>CAVACS010000194.1:0-3699 GCA_963587105.1 Anaerovoracaceae bacterium
ATTCCATGACTGTCCGGGGTCTTCAACTCTATGATTTGTGCATGCATCGATATATTAACGATTTCCCAATTTGTCGGACTAAGAACCGCGTCTCTTAGCCTTTCTTCTTAGGAGGACGGCCTCTCTTTTTCTTCGGCTGTTCGTCTACCGGCTTTTCTTTTCTCGGCCTTCCGACACTTCTTTTTACCGTCGGGTCTACAGCAAGTCCCAGCGTCACCATAAGCTTGAATATAGATGGCAGTGTGTTGCATCTCCAGTATCCATCGTTGAGTTTGGGCTTGTTGGTGTCGCCTTTTATGTTCCTCCACACAGAAGAGAGATCGTCCATCATATCGCCGTAAGTAAGGTCATCAAGAGCACCGCACTCTTCAGCCTTCTTTGTTATCCTCGAAGTTATAACAGTTGCTATGAAGTTTATGAACTCGGATCCTCTTACTGCGAAATCACCCTGTACGTTTGTTGTCGTAAGACCGATGTCTCCCTTGTACTGGGAGAACATCAGCTCAAGAAGCCACCGTTCTTCATATATCTTATAGACCTCCTGGAGAGTGAGGTCGAGGTCTGAAATAAAGACGATTGTTCCGAACTCTTTCTTCTTCTCCTCATAGGTCTTCTGATCATAGTTACCGTTTCTGATGGCATTGTCTACGTAATTACGGTCCTCTTTTCCTGCCCTGTAGACATCCTTGAAGGAGTAGAGGAATCTTCCGTTACTCAGCTTCACCTTCTTACCCTGGATTGTCTTATTACCGTAATTGAAGACGGTGTCATAGGAATATCCGTCATTGTTCTTTACAACAGAGGCATCTCTTTTCTGGGGAAGAATGAAATGAAGGTCCTTGTTTGCCGCAAGGTCGTCCTCGATGTTTTTCAATGCAAATCCTTTGTCAGCAACAAGTATTCCTTTACTTATATTGTTCATCTTTATGAAACTGCTGACAGCAGTGGAATCGAGATTGTTACCCGGAAACACCTCAGAGCATATCGGTTCCTTGCTCTCCGTATCGAAGGCATACATGATGGAGATGTCCTTCACCCCCTTCAGCCTTGACTTCCTGCTGTAAGCGGAGAAATCATTGACGCTGCTGTTGTCCCTTTTGAGCGTGCCGTCTATGGCAAGCCGGTGTGAAGGAGAAACCTCTTCTAACCTCTTGGCGAAGAACTCGAGTCTCTTATATGTATCCATCCCGATTCTCTTCAGAAAGTCAGTCACGCTGTTCTTGCTGAGTGCACATCCCGGATAGAAAATCTTCGTGAATGTTCTGGAGTATTCTGTGGAGTATCTATTGGATGCAATATGAGGCTTGATTACCCTCAGCATTGCAGTGGCCATTATAGTCGCGGCATCCTTTGCAGGATAGACAGAGAGGAGATCTCTGTACAGATCAGCAGACTCGTTCTGGATGAGAGCACACGCTCCATAGCTCAGCTCCTCGGGCTCAGTCTTTGTCTTCTCTGCCTTGGGAACATATTCTCCGTTGATTATATGTCCGATCACCTTGCCGTTCATGGGTCTGGGGTTTCTACCGGGCTCATATACAATCTCCCCGCGCTCCCTTACAGAATAACGGAAAGCGGAATCCCTTCCGCTGTCTTCTACTATTGTATTCAAAGGCCTTTTGACTTCTCTTATTTCCTGCGGTACGGCCATGGTAAATCCCTTCAATTAATTTTAGTCCAAAAATAACATAACCGGACTAAGAAATGCAAGGATTTTATTCATATTTTCAATGAAAATCCGCCCTTCGTTGCAAGGCCATCCATCCGAATGGATGGTCTGAGAGTAAAACCAGGGGATTTTGAGCTGAAAACCGGGCTACAGGAGGCTAAATGGAGTTTAGTCGGCTGTTTCTATAGTCCGATTATCTTGGAAACTGTTAATCCAAGACATCTGCGTATTTCTCAATCAGATTAGCAAGCAAATCGGCTAAGCTGCTCCACTCGTCCTTTTCATTCCAATTCGCTATAACGACCCACAGTCCTTTCTTTGCTTCCACGCTGCGTATACGCTTTAATCACAACAGGCGGAATTTTATCAAGCACAGCCTTTGCAGTTGCCATCTTGCAGCCTCTTCAGCACAGTAGTCCACTTCACCGATGTCCTCATCCTATACATTCCTGTCTGGGAAGAACATCTTATAGAGTTCCTTGTCGGAAATACTCGGGATAGCCTCTTTGCTATCTATCCCTTTATCTTTGGCGTCACCCAGACATCCTGTACTGAATGCTTTGAGCAATGTAGTTGAGCTACAATACTGTTGTTAGAATTTCCTTTAAACTTTTGTTATCTGAATCTTTATTCTCAACTGTAGAGAAGTTCAATCACAACTGAACTTATTATCCTCGGCCAAGTAATAGCTCTACAAGACGGTAGACCTCACTACTCGGCATAGCCTCAACTGTCTGGAGTTTGATGCCGTCTTCAGTGTGCTTCATTTCCAGCTTCTTTGCATTCTTTATCGCCGTATCAACCTTGTCGATAGTCTTACGATAGGTGTCCGTATCGGACTTGGTATAGTCCTCCCAGCCCTTGATTCTCCTGAGGTCACTTACTACTTCAGACGAGGAGTTATATTTTCTGTCAGTATATCTATCGTGGAGAATGAACCAAATTTCAAAACAAGGGTTAGAAGTAAGAATGCTTATCGGAGTCTTACTGTCCTTCCCTGCTTCTCTCCCAGCCTCCTCTATCCTACCGTTTTTCGTTCTGTCACAGTCAGTATCCACGAGACAGAATGCCTTATCCCGCTCGATCTTGAACTCAAGACCATTTCTGTCGTTAATCTTGTTTCTGAGTTTTCGCACTATCCCAACAGGATTCGAGTAACCTTCCTGAACAAACTGCACACAGTATCTATCGCTGATAAATGACCGAAAGTATGAATACTCCGTCTTATTATGCGTTCCCTCACCGGCAATGTAGATTATGGGTTTCGGTTCTCTGTACCCTGTGTTCCTTTTCTTCTTCTCGTATCCGGGTTTCTCTTTGCATACTCACTCCATTCTTCTGATAATCGGAACAGCACTAAAGCGTCCCGAGAGGTAGCTTTCCCTTAACTTCGAGAATGTCGAACGTACTGAGAACTCATCAAGAGAATACAGAGAAGAAACTCCGCTTGCCCTGTCCTTATCCACAAAGTAAATCTGGTCCCTTCTGAAAAGCTCCAAGTCCATAAGTTCCATTGAATGAGATGAAATCACAAGCTGTGCATTGTTCTTGTTTGTCTTCTCATTCATGAAGAGTGATATGATGTGTTTCAAGAGCAGCGGATGTAGACTCGAATCAAATTCATCTACAAAGATTGTATTTCCTCCATCCAGAGCTTTCTTTATAAACGGTGCAAACATGAAAAGATTCTTCGTACCGAGAGACTCTTCTTCAAAGTCCAATCGATAACGTCTCTTACCTTCTTTATCCTCAATATCATGGAACATTTCGCATTTAAGACTATTTATTCTGCTTCCAGCATTAAGGCCGGAGAATAGTATGTTTTTAAGCTCTTGAGGAAGGTTCTGCTCCTGAGCCAATTCCTGAGGTGTCTTCTCTCTGCTTTCAATGTTGAAATCTGATATGTTGATATCGGCCTCTTTTAACAACTGTTCGGTAAAATGCTTTACAGAGCCGGTCTCATCCTTGAGATACAGTTCCATTGCTCCGGGAAGTGTATCGCGGTACAAGGTATCATATGTATCTATTCC
>CAVACS010000195.1:0-3676 GCA_963587105.1 Anaerovoracaceae bacterium
GCTCTACGGTCCGTGTTTAAACAGTTCTGATGGGTAGGAACGGTGATGCGGACTCCAAACCTCCCGTAACATTGGCGAAGGACTCCGGGGAGAGAGACCCCGTTACCGCAGGAGAAGCGGGCCTTAAAGGCATTTTATCTCCACTCTCTGATAGCCTTCGGGCTTGAGGAGAGGTTATGTAAACTTGCCCTTTAGAAGGGTTAGAGATAGACATAAGGTGATGCACCTTTCGCTGCATCAGTAATTATTCGGCTCCTCCCACGGGGCAAGCCCCGGGGTTTTCGTTGACAAGGAGTTTAACAATGAACAAGACACGAAAGGGCTACACACGGAGGGTGCTTGTCCTCTACGACGCAATAATCATCGTTTTTGTCGAGGTATTCATGCTTCTTATCTACAGGGGCAATGATGCACTTGCCGTTAAGGATGCTGTCGAGCACGGGCTTCTTGCCATGCTCACCGTAATCACCTCGCGCTACTTCTTCCACGTCTACCGCGACATACTGCGCTACGGAGGCGTACAGTCATACATCAAGCTCATGTGTGCCGACGCTGTAGCGTTCCTCGTCTACTACCTCCTCACTTCACTACTCCCCATCGTTTCGATAACCTTCGCGAAGAAGGTCTCGCTTTTCTCCCTCAACCTCCTCGGAGCACTCTGTCTCAGGATGATGTACCGCTACTGTTACAAGTGTGCATCCCCCGATACACTCAAAGGAAGGATACTTTCCTTTCTCCTGAGGATATTCTCCGGAATAAAGAACAACAGGGAGGTCGAGAACCGCGGTATAAAGGTCGCGATCTTCGGAGCGGGAGACCTCGGCTACTCTCTCTACGACGACATATATGTCAACAAGCAGTTTCCATATGAGGTGAGACTCTTCATAGATGACGACCAGAACAAGTGCGGAAGATACCTCGGCTCCGTGAAGGTGCTCTCATGGAACGATGCCACTCCCGAGACACTCATGACCGACTACTCCGTCAAGGAGGTCATCATAGCCGTAAGGTCCCTCTCCCAGGAGAAGCTCAAGGAGATCTACGAGCGCTACACGGCGGCGGGACTCAAGGTCAAGACCTATGACATACTCGACAATGTATCCCTTACCGGAGGAAAGAGGAGACTGAGGGAGGTACAGATAGAGGATCTCCTCTTCCGTTCACCTGTCATCCTCGAGAACAGGGAGACGAAGGCATACTACCGCGGGAAGGTGGTACTCATCACAGGAGGCGGAGGAAGCATAGGAAGCGAGCTCTCGCGTCAGATAGCCTCCTTCTCGCCCAGAACCCTCATCGTCCTCGATATCTACGAAAACAGTGCATACGAGCTCGAGCAGGAACTGAAGATGAAGTACGGCTCCTTTCTCGATTTCCATGTCGAGATATGCTCGATAACAAATAAGGAAGCCCTGAGGAGGGTATTCGAAAAATACCCTCTCGACATCATAATAAATGCCGCGGCACATAAGCATGTTCCCCTTATGGAGAGCAACCCCGGAGAGGCAGTGGAGAACAACATATTCGGCTGCCGGAACCTTTTGGAGCTGACGGAGGAATACAGAGTGGGGCGCTTCATGATGGTATCGACAGACAAGGCCGTCAATCCCACGAACGTGATGGGTGCGACGAAGAGGATGTGCGAGATGATGGTGCTCTCGGCGGCAGAAAGCGGGAAGGCTGTATATTCATGCACGCGCTTCGGCAACGTCCTGGGCTCCGCGGGATCTGTAATCCCCCTCTTCAAGCGCCAGATACTCTCCGGCGGTCCCGTGACGGTGACGGACAGGAGAATCACAAGATACTTCATGACAATACCCGAGGCATCCTCTCTCGTACTCGAGAGCGGCGCCATGGCAGAAAGCGGTGAGCTCTTCGTTCTCGATATGGGAAAGCCCGTGAAAATCCTCGACCTTGCCGAGAATATGATAAAGCTCAGCGGGGCGAAGGGGATCGAGATAGTCGAAACGGGGCTCAGGCCCGGAGAGAAGCTCTATGAGGAGCTCCTCATCAAGGGCGAGACGCTGACAAAGACGGAGAACAATCTAATCTTCATCGAAAAGGACGAGCCCCTCGGAAAAGAGGAAATCGGAAAGAGACTCGGAATACTTGAAAAGGCGATAGCAGAGAGAGTTTCAGACGACGAGGTGCGGGAGGCCCTGAGGAAGGTTGTTCCGACATACAGAAGACCCGAGGAAGTAAACGCTGAAGCCTTTACTCCGGGTAAAGAATAAGGCGGGAGATTATCACTAGAGAGATAAAGACGGACTCTCCCCGGATGACAGGGACGGTCACTGATTTTCTTCTCGTCATACTTTCCTTCTCATTTCCTCTGGTGTGAGTGGAGAGCTCCGTTCTGATAACACAACCGTGAAGGACGGCGGCGCCTGCACGCTTTGCCCGTTGAAAGAAAAGGCTCCCTCCCGACTGATGGACAACAGGGTGGAAAGGAAGACTCAATACGGGGGATGAAATTACAAATGAACGACACGGGAGTAATGGCAGCAGGAAAGACCCCGGCCGTCACATTCGAAAGAGGCGGTCTCCTGTCGTTCTCTCCCGCCTCTATAAAGCATCGTGTATCCGGAGTCCTATGGAGCGGGTTTCAGAGAGAGGGGGATTATCAGGAAGGGAAGGGGGAGAAGCCCGCATAAGCCGCCTCTACAACAGATAAGGCTGATGCCTCAATGAGACGGGTCAGTTTCCGGCCTCTATACACAGCTAGTCGTCGAGGAGGCAGGGGACATCCTCTCCTGATAACAACAACGGAAATCGAGCATGATTTCTCACTGCTTTTGCAGCAGGAGATATCATGAGAGATAAAAGATGAGAAGGGAGAGGTAGAGCCTTCCTCAGAAGAAGAAAAGGAAGGATGTATCAGAGGCGGGGGGATAAGCGTACATCCGACGGATGCACACTTGAGAGCGTGCGGCTGCATCCGGGCCGAATAGACAAGATGATACGGGATAAGAAAGCCGGAACCTGCCGGCGTTGAATACGAATACAATAAAGCCCGGAGAGCGGGAAATAATCTGAAAAGACGCAAAAAAGGTATGTACATCTCGCCTGTGGCATAACCTGAAAAAGGGAGATCTTTATTTTTAAAAAAGCCAAATGCTTTGAAGACTGGAAATTACAGATAGTTTATGACAAAGAAAGAGTATGTGACTGAAAATAAGGATTGAAAACGCTGACTAAACATATGATAATTATCAATCAGGGGGATGTGAGAATTATTCCCCTTGTTATATAAAACAATCCCCGGGGATGGAAGTTTTTCCCGGCCATCAGCCTTTTACAGAGCATTCAGCCTGCTTTAGTGGGTAGTGCAGAAGTGGAGGTGTCATCTTTCTTTTTCAGCCACGGAAAGCGGGGCAGGGGGAAGCTATAGCCCGTTGCTTCGGATGCTGGGGAGAGAAGGTGAGGCCGGAGAGAGGCAATCCAGGAAAATCCCGGAGTTTCATCAGAAAAAAGAGGTGGTGTCTCTGCAAAAACTGTCGAAATATAATTGTTTCTGCATTTCAGTGCAAAAACTTAACTTTTCCATAGTTTTGTGCTTTACTTTTGAAAAAGGAGAGTGATAAGGCATCAACAACCCACGGGACAAGTCCCGGGGTATGTAAACGAAAGCGAGCATACCCTTGTTGATTAGCCTCAGTGCATAAGCACTACGTTACGG
>CAVACS010000196.1:0-3656 GCA_963587105.1 Anaerovoracaceae bacterium
AGCTGGACGATACCAACATGAAGGATGTGTATTATGCCCCTGCGGATTATGAGCAGGATATGCTCGATCGGCTGGAGAGTAACATCAAAGAAGGCCGCACCCACCTCGATCTGCTCTTTGGATGCCTTCTGGAATGGGGTTTGCCGTTGTCTCTGCCGTATAAGTCGGAGGATATCGAGGGCTGTATTGTACACAACTACAATGATGGCGACCTCATTGCCTGCTTTGACGAAAACATTCCGGACAGCGTCATCAAGACAATTGCGAAGCTTCAGCCGCTGCGTGTTGTATTTCGCGACAGCAGCTTTACTAGTAGTCCGGCCAAAATCAATGTAACCCAGATTTTCAAAGAGCTGGCACCGGATACATCTGTGAAGGTTCTGTAAGGAATGGCATATAAAAATCCGATGCAGTGTTTCAGGTTTTGAGGAAATTGGGTAAACAGTATTTCACGAATGTGAATTTGTCAGATAGTCTGATGAAAATTGCGATAGATACGTGATTGGAGAAATAGAAGATGAATGATGTGATGAAGACTATAAATGCTATTACGGATAGTTATAAAAAGACAGATAATATTCTGAATGATGTCCAAAATATTATAGAAGTATCGCAAAAGGAGGCCTACCGCTCTGTAAACACGATATTGTCGCAAAGGAACTGGCTGATTGGATATCGAATTGCAGAGGAGGAATTGGCTGGTGAAGAAAGAGCAGAATATGGTGTTGAGATTATCAAAAGTCTCTCGAAGAGACTGACACAAAAATATGGAAAGGGATATGACAGGAGCAATTTGTATCATTGCTTGAGATTTTACAAGGCTTTTCCGCAGATAGTAGACACGGTGTGTCGACAATCTGATATCAAGCTTTCATGGTCACATTATCGTACTTTGCTTCAGGTGCATGATGATACTGCCCGTAAATGGTACGAGAAGGAGGCTTATGAACAGACATGGAGTGTTCGCACATTGCAGAGAAATATTGATACCCAGTATTATTATCGCTTACTCCAGTCGCAGGATAAGAAAGCTGTAGAGTCCGAAATGAAGGAAAAGACATTCTCATTTCAGAATGACAAGCTTGAGTTTATAAAAAATCCTGTAGTGGTGGAGTTCCTGGGGTTGACTCCGGACATTTCTTTTACTGAGACAAAACTAGAGACAAGCATTATCAGCAATTTACAGAAGTTTCTTATGGAGATGGGTAAGGGATATGCTTTTGTAGCTAGACAGCAGCATATTCATACAGAGAAACAGGATTACTTCATAGACTTGGTTTTTTACAATTATATTCTGAAATGTTTTGTGTTAATTGATTTAAACCGTATCTTTTGAATTTTAGGGTTCATTACCGATGTAAGGAACAGAAAAATAGAGTCATTTCCTAACACTTCTATCATATTCATCAACGACTCTACTCAACCTTCCTTTTTCATCGCTGTCTCTCTGTCTCCTAGTCCAGCCAAACATGTACATGTTTCCAGTCGAGCCATTTATATATATAAGATCAGGATGGGTTGAAGCCTATCATGCACGTGTTGTACATACTATTGGGACTGACCGTCTTACCATGACTCTATAGCTCATATCTTTTCAGCGTTCATCTCACTGATTACCGTATTAATATCGAAGCCGAAGGTATTCAGGAACTCCTGCTTCTTTGCTGTTATCTTTGCGCTTCTCCATTCACCCTTTATTTTATCGGCGAATATATGAGAGAGCGTATTTTTAATATCCTTCAGAGAAATATTCTTTGTCTGACCGGAGGAGTAAATTTCATCAAGAATATCGAAAGCCATGATTGCTGCAAGGTGATTGAAGAATAACCAACCGTCTTCTGAATAGTTGTTACGCATATACGAGGAAGAGAAGTCGAGCGAATTGTCATAACTCTTGAAGAATTCCTCTATGGAATTTCTCCCCTTATACATCGTATAAACCTGTATTCCACTTAGCTTCTGATTGTTCGTTCTTATGGTTATAGTCCCCAATGTAGATTTATTCTTTATAAAATCCTGGAAGGGAACTGTTTTAAGCCTGCCCAGTTCTTCGTCGCTGAGACGCCTTTTATTACCTTTCTTTATCCGTTGTTCTTCCTTCTCTTTTGCAAGCAGGATTGTATTATTGGACTTCTCCGTTCTTGAGACAGAGTCACTGAATTCGGCACTTAACAGAAACAAGTCTAAAAAGATATGAATAGTATAGTTTTCCTTCTTTATCTCTTTATGCAATATTGCTCTTCCATTGAAGGTAAACATGTCCTCATAGCCCTCGTGAGAAGATGGCACATTGTCTGTAGTATCCTTTGCGTCCCTTTTAATCGGCATTATATATTTAAACCCTGACTCATCTATAAGCGAGAAGTTATCCTCACTTCCAAAGCCTTTATCTGCAAGAATAGTAAGCGAATCCTTTTCTATCCCGGCTTCCTCGATTAATGATTTGAATGCACTTACATCAGGAACATCTCCGCTGAACTGCTTGTAATAATAAGGAAAGCATCTCTCTCCACTTACCGAAAAGGCATAAACCAGATTTATCTGCGGCTTGAATCTCATCTTACTATCGTACCCCATGTCGACAGTCTCAAGCGTCTTGGAGTCACTTATGATTCTGTGTCCGTCAAATACCATAAAGGAGGAAAGCCTCTTATTATCCTCGTGCATGAAGTCCTTTATTGCAGAACTTCTCTTACCCAGTGTCCTCAGAAGTCCAGTAATATATGAAGCATCCAGTTTCAAGCCGGGATATATCTCGGAAAGAATACTCGTCTCGTAGTATTCACTTATCCTTTTGAACCTCACATCATAAGCTAGTCTTAATGCTGCAATTACAAACATTTCCCTCCAGATGTCCGGAAAGAGCCTCTTAAGCCTCTCTATCATCTCCTTGTTCTTTATATATAGGTAACCTGAAAAGCCTGCTTCTTTAACCTCTATATCTTCAAATGCCTTGTAATCTACCTTTTCTTTGCTGGCTGCAAATCCCTCCTGTGTAATCTTTCCAAGGCATTTACCGGATTTCTTTCTCATCTTCTTGGTTTTAGGATCATAGACAGAGCTCCTTTTATACAGATACCAGTTGCCGCTAATGTGCTTTATTTCGGTATTTTTAGGCTTAATGTAACTCTTAATAAAGTCTGGTCTTTCCAGCATCTACTGCACCTCCGATAATGAACCCTAAATAGGTATCATTATACTACCTCAAAAATTATGGCTTTGCAAGTGATATTTTCTTACAAAGCCAAAAATAAATAAGAATGAAGTAAAATCCTCAGATACCTAAATCTCAAAAGTTACGGATAAAACGCCGGATTTCTCCGGCGCTTAGTTTTGTGGGGTTTTGTCACCTCTCCCATCCGAGATTGAAGCGGACTGTGAGACCGTCAAGCCCTCTCTGCCCTGCAGCGGTACCAAGCTCTTCCCAGAAGTAGGCAGCGTCTACACGGAGAGCCCAGAGGTCGAATGAAGCTCCGACTGTATAGTAACCGCTGTTGAGTCCTCCTCTGACAATGAGCATATCCAAGAGCCCGATTTCTACGCCTGCACTAACGTGCTTGAGAAGTTTCCGCGCTGTGAAATTGTCTTTGTCTTTGATAAGCGGGAGGATATCTGTCACATCAGAAGCAAGCTTGAGATCGAGGAAGGGAGTGCTG
>CAVACS010000197.1:0-3641 GCA_963587105.1 Anaerovoracaceae bacterium
TAAAGGAAAAGAATTATCCGGACTCCATCAAGGAGTACACGGATAACATCCTCCTCGTCGGCATCAGCTACGACAGAAAGACAAAGATGCACGAATGCAGAATCGAGAAGCTCTGAATTTCCCCGGACTGGAAAGCTTTCTGAGCTGTCACCCGTGTTTTGTAAGGCGTAAAAAAAGACTCCCGGTAAAAGGAGTCCTTCAAGTGCCGTCTCCAGGAATTGAACCAGGGACACAAGGATTTTCAGTCCTTTGCTCTACCAACTGAGCTAAAACGGCATCAACAGATGAAACAATAAATAAATTCAGAATTATTGTCAACCACCGGAAAGCGGTTTTTCAGCCTCTTCTCGACCTGTCGTCATACGGGGGATAATCGTCATCATAACGGCGTGCAGGATAGTCGCGCCCGTCATAATCCCTGTCGCGCTCGCGCTCCCGTTCGTCGTAGTACCTCCGCCTGTCATCCCGATAGTAGCGGTCACGATCCCGCTCGCGCTCCCTCTCGTCGTAATAGCGGCGCCTGTCATCACGCCAGTAGCGGTCATCATAGCGGTCATCGTAGCGGTCATCGCGCCTCTCGTCGTACCTCTCTCTCCTGTCGTCACGATAGCTGTGGTCTCTCTCCCTGTCGTCGTAGCCGGTGCGTCTTCTGTCGTCACGGGAGCTGCGATCGTCGCTTTTCACGCCGCCTTCAATAAAATCATACCACTTGTCATCCCGGGGAGTACTCTGACTGGTGCTCCCGGCCTCTTCCTTCTTATCCTCTTTCTCTTCATCACGGTAGCGCTGTGATGAGTCGAAGCGTGAATGCTCTGGAGGGTTGGTATAGCCGTTCTCCGGAATATCGGACGACTGACGGGGAGGAACGACCACAGTTTCGGCCATGTCATCATAGCTTCCTGCATTTCCCGTACCTGAGGGTATGTCATCATCAACAAGGGCCTTTCTGTAGCTGCTTTTCCCGGCCAGGCCCGAGAAGACGAAGAGAAACGAGAGCGTGTACCAGAACGGGAATGAATAGAGAAAACACCTGAGGGTGACGTTTACCTTCTCATTGAAAGTTCCGCTGAAGAACGAGTCTCTGAAAGGAGGATAGAGCGTGAAGGAGGAAAGCACCAGAAGTACAAGCGGAAGCGTTATGTACCAGGGAGTAGACTCGGTTCTTCTGGTGACGAAGAAGAGCATCAGGGAAAGAATGGCCATGAGAGAAGGATATATAATCCACACTATCTCCTCCGTCTCCCTCCATATAAAGAAAATGGAAAGAAGCGAGAATGCAGATGAGACAAACGCCCATCCCGCCCAGTTTGAACGTCTTCTCTTGGCAAAAAAAGCATATGATGTAAGAGGCAGAAGACCGGGAGTGAGTGCAAGGATGAACGGAATTCCCAATGGATAGCCCGTCTCACCCCCGAGTTTCGTAAGCGCCCACTCGATAAGGACAACGGCCCAGTAGAGCGCCGACGATACTATCAGCGTCCAGGCCCTCTCACCGTCCCTTATAGAGAGTGCGGTGCAGAATAGAGGAAGAAAGGCCGTCACATAGTCGGGAACAAGGAACGGCGTGAACCCGCTTCCGAGGAGGATATTGAGTACAAGTGGAATCAGAGGGATGAGAAACGAGAGCAGCAGAAACGGCCATGTGCGCATTTCAGGCTCGAAATCTTCATAGTCTTCAATGTATGTTTCCCTTTTCATCGTCTTTTCCTCTGAAGATATTAACAGAAAAAGAATATTAGTGCACCTCACTTCTGTCTATTGTTCGAGAGTCCCTTTTCAAATAAACTCTCCATATGGCTTACCTCACTGTTGCAGATCTCTCAGCCTCCGCCGACAACCTTCCGATTCTGAAGAAGATATCATTCAGCGTTGAAAAGGGATCACTGACGCTCATTGCAGGCCCCAACGGAAGCGGAAAATCGTATCTTCTGAAGTGCCTCAAGGGCCTCGAGAAGACAGATGAGGGTACTATCAGAGTCGAGAATAAGGAGATGAAGACAAGAAAGGAGAGAATGCGCTTCTTCGGCCTCGTCTTCCAGGACACATCGCTCCAGATTGTAGGCTCGACTGTCGAGAAGGACATCGCATTCGGACTTGAAAACCAGAAGAGAAGCACTTCTGAAATAAAAGCAAAGACAGACGAGATGCTCTCTCTCTTCTCCCTCGATAAAGAGAGAAAGAGGAACCCGGGGGTCCTCTCGGGCGGAGAGAGACGCCGCCTCTGCATAGCAGGCGTAATGGCGATGGAGAGCCCGGTGCTCCTGCTCGACGAGCCCCTCGCAAACCTCGACTACCCGTCCGTGAAGATGGTGCTGAATACACTGGCATCATTAAAGGATAAGGGAATTACGGTGCTCGTGGTATCACACGAGGCTGAGAAGCTTCTTGCACTCACGGACAACACCATAATACTCCGCGGCGGAGAGATAGCAGCATCGGGCAAGAGCCGGGATATGCTTCAGTCTCTCCGGGATAACGACATATACCTCCCTCCCCTTACCTTCGAGGATATGAAATGGATATAAAACCCGGTCCGCCTGTCCTCCTTGTCGGGGTCATCCTCTACTCTATCGCATCATCCTTTCTGACAGGATGGGAGGCCGTCATCGCCCTCGCCCTCACTCTCGTCATCCCCGTTCTCTCGGGCGTGAATGTCTTTGCACTTCTCTGGAAGATGAAGGTGATGCTCTTCACGGCTTTCCTCATCTTCGTCTTCGCCCTCATCGAAAAGAAGGGGACACTCACAGCCTTTGCAGATACCTCAAGATTTCTCTCCCTCATAACAGTTGCTTCTCTCTTTGTATTGAAGTCAGATCTTCTTTCGCTCTCCTCGTCACTCGGAAAGATCCTTTCCATCCCCTTCGGGGCTGCAGGCTGGAGAGCCTCGTCATATCTGATGCTCTCCCTCTCCTTCTTCCCGATTGTCTTCGAAAGCGCCGATGAGATGCTCCAGGCGAGGCGGAGCCGCGGCGGAAGCTTCTTCTCACACCCTGTGAAGAATCTCACCGAATACACCGTCTCGCTCATGAGGCTCCTCTTTGAGAAGGTTCTCATCTTCCAGGATGCACTCTATTCGCGCTCCTTCACGATAAACGGAGAAAAGACAGTCTCTCCGCCGAAAAGGAGTGACTGCATTCTCCTTTTCATCTTCGTTCTCTTCTTCACAGGGGTGATTGTATGGAAAAAAGTGCTCTGAGAAAGGAAGTTCTCAAAAGAATAAGAGAGTACGGAAGAAAGAAGGAAGCCTCAGAAGAGATAGTCGCCGAGATAAGAAAGAGGGACGACTACAGAAATGCAGAGACCATCCTCCTCTTCTACCCTCTCGCAAGCGAGCCTGACATAACACCGCTACTCGATGACGAGAGGGTTCTCCTGCCGTTTATTGAGAACGGCGAGATGAAGTTCGGTAAGGGAGAGATGGAGAAGTCCTCCCTCAAAGTCCTTCTCGTCAGGGACGGAAAGGAGAGAGAGTATGAGAGTGCGCTCATCATAATGCCGCTCGTCGCATTCGACAACACAGGACGCCGTCTCGGACGTGGCGGAGGCTACTACGACAGATACCTCAGAAAACACAGGGGAAAGCTCAAATCAATTGCCGTCGCATTCAGCTCTTCGCTCGTGGAGTGCGTTCCGGAAGACGA
>CAVACS010000198.1:0-3617 GCA_963587105.1 Anaerovoracaceae bacterium
CTACTGTATCACTCAAGGGTGGCGGAACCAGTAAGGATGTTATCTGGCAGGTTCCCGAAGACACTACTGCATTCAAGACTCAGTCTACGGCAGGCGGAATTCTGACATTCCAGATCTACAAGTCCGGTACATATGTCATTACCGCAAAAGCTTCTTATGACGGCAATGACAATTACAAGCAGGCACAGTGTGTCATTACGATCAATGATGCTCTGACTCATCTGCGTATAAATAACGTAACAGACTCTACTATTTATACAGACGACAGTGCTGTTCTTGATATGAAGAAGGGAGATCAGGTTGTTCTTGCACCTGTTTTCACGCCATCAAGCACATCACAGACAGATGTTCTCTGGAGTGCAAGTTCTTCTATTATCAATGTTGAAAACAAAGAAGATAAGACAGGCATTCTGACAGCCACCAATACTGGATCGGCAGTTGTTACTCTTCTCAGCCAGGATAATACATCAATCAGCAGAACCCTCAAGGTTAATGTTAAGGATTCCGGAGCAGAGCAGGAGTGGGGTGTCAAGGATATTAAGTTCAACAGCCCGACTGCATCTATTGAGATCGGCAAGAGTTTTGATTTTACAGCAACTGTTATAGGTGCCAACGGAACGACCCTCACTTCCGGAAAGGTTGAATTCTCTCTCGACAACAACGGCAGTAACAATTTCCAGCTTTCTGATATCACAGCCCGCTCAGTCAGAGTCACTGCAGTCAACGGCGGGGAAGGTGTACTTACTGCAACATATACATATTCCTATACAGACGAGACTACAGGGGAGACAAAGAGCATCCCGGTTACAGCTTCAGCTGCTCTTTCAGTTACCGGATACGTCAAAGGTTTGAAGACTGCATATGACTATCTGAGCATTATAAAGAATGAAGAGCCGACCATTGATGTTTATTACAACCCCGATGCAACCGTTCAGAAGGGATTTACAGTAAGCGGATACGATACTAATGTTATCTCGGTAAAAAATATTGATACAAACGGCGATTCTTTTACTCTCTATGGCCGTGCTGCGGGAAAAACTGCAATTACACTGACATCTATTTATGACGCATCCATTTCTACAACCTTACAGGTTAATGTCAGCACAGCTGTAACGAAGTCTGAAAGGGTGAAGATGGTCAAGATTAACAACACCTTTTTGACGATTGAACCGAAGGGCAGTTATTCTGCTTCCGAGAGCCCCTACGATACAGCTACATTGAAGGCTTCCATTGTCACACTTGAAGACAGTGGAGCAGAGACATATAACGACAAGAACTATAGCGTACTTTTCGAATCATCTGATCCTTCAGTTCTTGAAGTAACCAAGTCTGAATACACATCCGCAAGTGATGGTTATACAGTCACTCTCACAGCAAAGAAACCCGGGACAGCTGTTATTACAGCAAAGAGTGCAGACGACAGCAACAAATCGGCATCCTGTACTGTTACAGTCACGGGTGCACTGGAAAGCATGATTTCCACACAGGAAACATTGAATCTTACAATAGGAAATTCCAGTACGGTTGAACTGACGCCTGTTCCCTTCAATGCTGTAATATCAACTCCGCTTCTCAGTGTCTCAAATGATTCGATTACTGCAGCAGTAAAGAAGGAGAATGGCATATATCTTCTTACAATCGCGGCACAGAAGCTTGGTGAGTCGTCTGTAACATATTACAACGGCTCAAAAGCAATGGGAAAAATCAATGTTACAGTAGCGGCAAAGGAAGATAATTCTCCCCGTTTGCTTTCTTTTGACGGTATCAGCAGTTCGCTTTATTTCAAGCAGGACGGAGACGCTGTCCGTTTCAAAGTCAATCCTCTCGACAAGGAAGGCAGGACCATTGACAAGAAGGTCTATGTCAAAGCAGAAACAGGTGTAGCTGAAGATATTACATCTCTCGATAGAGTAGGAAATACCAACGAATTCATTATATCTCCGAAGAACGCAGGTGCCGGCAACTGGATCTTCTATCTTGACGATACAACAGGAGTGCAGAATACTCTGCATGTTGAAGTCGGCGGCTCTGCTGTACAGGGCGAGACGGTCAGAAGTCTTACCGCTCCTGCAAATGCAATTTCACTCTCTTTGAAAGAAGGTGAGAAGGGCGAAGAAACCATTAAGCTTTCTACAATCCCGCTTGGAAAGGAAGATGTGGCAGGTAATGTTACCTGGTCAGTTTCCAATGGTGATATTCTCTCTGTAAAGGCTTCCGGTTCCGGCACTGCCAGCTATACTGCAACAATAACAGCAAAGGCTGAAGGAACAGCAGTCGTAACAGCTGAAACAGATACGGGACTGAAGACGACTATTACAGTACGTGTTTACGGGGAGAATACTCCCACAAACACAAGAATTGTGAAAGCATCACTTTCCAACGGGACTTCTTCAAGCTGGTACAATTACACTGCAACAGGCAGGACATTTGAGCTTATTGCGTCTGCATACTATCCGGACGGCTCAAAGGTAGACGGTGAACTCTTCAAGTGGAGCTATGAAGGTACATCAATTTCACCGCTTGCAGAAGAGACTGAAGTCGGCGTTCTGAAAGATGCTGCGACATCGGTTCCTTTCAGAACCACAAAGATGGGTACATATGAAAATCCTGCAATTGTTACAGCGACCAGTGTGTCCAATCCGCAGGTGTCTGCAAGATTCCTTGTTTATACAGTGTCTACTGAACCGACAGCAGAAACTCCGATTATCATTTCTGAATTCACAGGTGTTACTCTGTCCTTAAATGACAGTGCTGCACAGAGCATGGATGTTAAGTACACTGTATATCCAGTGTCCTATGACGCTTCATCTCTGACTGCATCTTCTACATCCTCATGTGTCAGTGCAACGCTTGATAAGTCAAAGAAGATTCTTAAGCTTACAGCTGTAAGCACCGGCAGCGGTATTGTAACGGTATCAGACGGCAAGCTGTCGTTTTCTGTAAAAGTTACAGTTGTAGAAAAAGCAGAAAAGCAGGATCCATCTATTACAGCAGTCAAGCTTGACAGGTCGTATCTTTCGTATGATCTTGCTGACAAGACTCTCCAGACCATAACTGCAACTGTCTATAAGAACAATGCAGAAGACGCGACAGAATCGGTTATCTGGACAAGTACGGATGAAAGCATTGTCAAGGTTTCGACAGCAGGCAATAAGGCACAGGTTATACCGCAGGGCAAGGTTGGTAATGCATATATCATTGCAACAAGTGCTTCTAATAAGAATGTTTCTTCCTCATGTTCCGTTGAAGTTATCGATTCATCGACACAGACTGCCGAGCTCAGGTATATCAACCTTTCGGAAACTGCAGTCAGACTGGAAGAGGGCGATACTCTTAGCCTTACAGTCGACGGTCAGCCGTCTGAGCTTCTGCGCTCCATTGAAAAGGAATGGAAGAGTTCAAACGAAGAGGTTGCTGTTGTCTCCAATGGAAAAGTTACAGCCTTGAAGGAAGGTTCTGCAGTCATTACCGTTACTGCCAAGGTCGGCGGTGGTAAGGATAAGTCAGCCGAGTGTAAGGTAACTGTCACAAAGACAGAACAGAATACAAGAGTTGCCTCATCGATCAAGCTTTCAACTCTGCTTACCCGTGTAACACAGGAAGATATGGATAAGGTC
>CAVACS010000199.1:0-3610 GCA_963587105.1 Anaerovoracaceae bacterium
GTAAAAAAGATAGCTTAGTAAAAATGTGTTAGTTTTCTGTCTCCATCTATGGTATAAAGATATGGAAATATTTACAGATACAAGGAGTGTTACACGATGGATAATATGGAATTAGAAGTAACTGAGGTTACTGAAGTAATTGAAGAAGTAGTAGAAGAGACTAACGGCATCGAAATCGAACCTTTATTCGAGGAGACAGTAGATTTTGATACATTCTCAAAGTCAGATTTCAGAGTTGTAAAGGTTAAGGAGTGCGTTGCAGTTCCTAAGAGCAAAAAGCTTCTTCAGTTCACACTTGATGACGGAACAGGCACAGACAGAACAATCCTTTCTGGTATTCATGCTTTCTATGAGCCAGAGGATCTTGTTGGAAAGACATTACTTGCAATCACAAATCTTCCACCTAGACCAATGATGGGAGTAGAGTCTTGCGGAATGTTACTTTCAGCGATTCACAATGTAAACGGTGAGGAGCAGCTTAATCTTGTAATGCTCGATGATGCTATCCCTGCTGGTGCAAAACTCTACTAATTGGATGAAAATAGCACCAAGTGACAATTTATGACAATCTAGTTACTTTTAGTGACAAATAGAGCATTAATTGTGACATTCCAAGGATTGCAAGTCGTTTTTAGGCGTGATATATTTACAATGGACAATTTGAACGGGGAACACAAAAAGCCCCCAACGAATTGTCCTTTTCTTTTGCAAAAGATATGGTTGATGACAAGGCTTCGGCCGGGAGTGATGAGCTCCTGGTTCGGGGCCTTTTTTGCGTGAGCAATGAGGAAAATGGAAGCCGTGCTTGCACGAGCAGACATTTGACGAATGCCGCGACAGTCTGAGGCTTGCCTCAAGACCTGATGCCATGAAACATGAGCTGAGGATGACGGTCTGAGGCTTACAACTATATTAAGAGAAAGGAATCCTCTTCAAGGATCCGGTTGAGGATATGAGGATTTAAACAATGAATTATGAAGATTTCAAAGAGCAGTTCGTTGAGAACTTAAAGGAGTCCCTTTATGAAAGAGGACTGGATGATGTGCAGATGAGAGAATCTCACGTTGATAAGCTAAATGGTGGTTACGATGCAGTAACAGTTACACCTGGTGATTCCAATATCGGAGCAACACTTAACATTGATAACTTCTATAAGGCTTTTGCCGATGGAGCTGATATAAGCAAGGTTGTTTCGAGAGCTACTGATGTAGTGATTGAGGGAATCGAGAACACACCGGTAATCGATGTGGCAGCTCTTACTGATTATGATCAGATGAAGGATAAGCTTGTTATGGAGGTTGTTTCTGCTGAGACTAATGCAGAGATGCTTAAGAACGTACCACACCAGAACATGGAGGATATGGCAGTTGTTTATCGATTTGTCCTTGATTCCAATGAGAATGGTCGAGCATCTATCCTTGCAACCAACAATATGCTTGAGGCAATGGGAGTTACTCCTGAACAGCTTCATGCAGATGCAATGGAGAATGCTCCACAGATTAGACCAGCACAGATTACTGGTATGAGTGAGGTCATCGCTGAGATGATGGGCATTGAGACTGCAGAAATGATGGGTATCGTTCCTGTAGATCCAAAGGATGAGCAGATGTTTGTGGCAACTGTTTCCGACAAGGTGATGGGTGCTGGTGTTCTTGCTTATCAGAATTTCATGGATGAAGCAGCTGAGAGAGTCGGAGGGTCCTTCTTCGTACTTCCTAGCAGCCGTCATGAGGTGCTTTTAGTACCTGATAATGGTCAGATTCAGCTCCCAGAGCTTGAGGCCATGGTACGTGATGTAAATGCTACCCAGGTTGCTCCTGAGGATAAGCTTACTGATAACGTATATCACTATGATGCAGAGGCTAAGATCTTTGAGCTTGGTGAGAAGTTCGTTAACCGTGAGCATGCCAAGGAGGCAGAGCAGGATGCAAAGTCTGAGGAAAAGGGCTCCGTACTTAGTGATCTCAAAGCTAAGAAGGAAGAGGTTGCAAAGCAGCCTAAAAAGGAAGCCGTAGATAAGGGCACAAAATCAAAGGGAGAAGCTTCTCTCTAATTAAGAATAAGGCGTCAGCCGAGGGTGAAAACCTTCGGTCTGGCGCTTTTTCTATTTCAGAAGAAAAGAGGTAAAGACAATGTCGATTGAATTCAATAAAAGAAAAGTTAGCACTGGTAGTTCAGTTCCTGGAACAGTAATCGGAGGCGGGGTAGGAGCATCTCATCCACAGAATTGTGGTAGTGAATGTCCTTATGGCAGAGGCAGAGATTTCTGCTTTCCATGTTATGCCAAGATTATGCAGGAGATGAGAGCTAAGAAGCAGGCAGTAAGCGAGGCTTAATATGAGCTTCGATTATTTCTATGGTGAACAGTTTGATCAGTTCTCCTTTTACAGAATACCGAAGGTTTTCTACACGGATAAGCGCTTCAGAAGCATGTCCAAGGATGCAAGAGTTTTATATGGGATTCTTCTCGACAGAGTCTCTCTTTCTGCTAAGAACAGGTGGTTTGATGAGGCTGGCCGGGTTTATATCATCTGTACTCTCAATAGTGTGATGCAGATGATGGGAATAACAGATAAGACAGCGACTAAGCTGTTTGTAGAGCTTGAAAACTTCGGTTTGATCGAGCGTAAGAGGCAGGGACAGGGCAAGCCAATCATCATATATGTGAAGAACTTTATAGATTCGGAATTCCTACGAGTCCAGAATCAGAATTATTCCGAGTCTAGAGTAGGAAATACTACGAGTCTTGAGTCGGAGAATGTCCGTGGTAATAAAACTAATAATAACAATACTGATTCAAATAATACTGACTTCATTCTTTCAGAGCGAGAGGAAGAGAGGCGAGATTACGAAGCCTACTTCATGGATCAGCTAGAGATTAAGTGGCTGTATGAGCAGTATCCCTATGAAAAGGACACAATTAATGAGATTTACAACCTGATAGTGGATACTGTCTGCACTACTGCTCAGACGATTCGAATCTCTGGAGATGATAAGCCAGCCAGTGTTGTGAAAAGCAGATTTATGAAGCTGGATTGTACGCATATACAGTTTGTACTGTCCTGCTTAAAGGAAAATACCACGAGGGTCAGAAGCATCAAATCATATTTGTTAGCAACCTTATATAATGCTCCTCTGACCATTAGCAACTATTATCAAGCCCTTGTAAACAGCGATATGGCTGAAGGGAAAATCTAGAATATGGAGGAACAAATAATAATGAGTGAAAGAGTAAAGATTAATCTTAATCCAGCTACTGATGGAATTATTGGTGGCAATGAAGGAATTGAAAGTGCCTCAGGCAAGTATGTGATCATTGGCACTAATTATGAGCATAAAGTCATCTCTGAGGATGAGTATATTAAACTTACCCAGCAGATGCAGAATGTTGCTATGGTAATCGATGATTACATGATTATCTTTGATGAACGCAAGATGATTTGTGTAGATGGTGATTACTACCTAGTAGGAAGTTTTATTTTGTCACAGATGACAGATAAACCATGCGTTTATGAGCGTCTTTCTGAGGATGATATCGAAGGCGTGAAATGTGATCTATCTGGATATATGACAGATATTATCATTGATGGTGAGCGCTACTCAGCATTAG
>CAVACS010000200.1:0-3609 GCA_963587105.1 Anaerovoracaceae bacterium
ATTGAGGTTCCTCTCACGATGCAAGCATCGGAGTTTCCACCTCAATAAGGTTAAGCAATGAAGATCACGAGGACATTTGTTTTCAGAGCTGTTACCATTCTCCTTCTCGTCGCACTTGCTCTCACGATGCTCTTCATCGGACGCAAGCACATCGTCTACATCGACAACAAGAGCCTCGACTACGATGGGGGAGGTGTATCTGCTCTCTATAAGATCGAGTACAAGAACGCAGCTGGAGAGACCAAGAAGCTCTACCAGAGAGAACGCGGCCAGATCGACCTCATGGGACAGCATAACACCATCACCCTCACTATAACGGAGAAGAAGGGGGGAGAGGAGGTCGAGAAGAAGATCAGGCTCGACATCCCGTTTAAGAAGGATGCCGTAGTCGTCAATATCCCGGCTCTTCTTGCAGGCCTGGACGAGAGCATCTGGATGACGGACTTCGTCTCACTTGCGACGACATCCGAGACAGCTCTGGAGGAAGAGGTCGTACTCTCCGACGACTTCGGACTCGGCGACGATTTCTGATTTCAAGATGCACACATCCTGAACGCCATCCTCAGCGGTGGCGTTTTTCTTACGAAAGAAATATACTCACTCTATGAAACTTCTAATCGACAATGCAGACATAAACGAAATCAAGAGACTCTATGAGTATTATCCCATAGACGGCGTAACGACGAATCCGACAATCCTTTCTTCGGTGAAGAGGTCTCCTTACGATGTTCTCTGTGAGATTCGCGATTTTATTCAGGACGGCGACCTCCATGTGCAGGCCGTCGCATCCACAGCAGACGGAATTGTCAGGGATGCAAAGCGTATTGTAAGTGAAACAGGACAGGAGACGTACATCAAGATTCCCGCTGTCAAGGAAGGCTTCAAGGCCATGAAGACTCTCTCCGACATGGGATTCAGAGTCACGGGGACTGCAGTCTATACACCACTCCAGGCATATCTAGCGGCAAAGTGCGGTGCACTCTATATCGCTCCTTATGTAAACCGCATAGATAACCTCGGCTATGACGGCGTTGCAGAGGTCAAGAGAATGCAGAACATCTATGAGAACCACGGCTACAAGACCCAGATACTCGCTGCATCCTTCAAGAATTCAATGCAGGTATTAGAGCTCTGCGAGTACGGCATAGGTGCTGTCACGCTCTCTCCCTCCGTCATCGACAACCTTGTGAAGAACAGGGAGATCGAGAATGCCGTTGAGGTGTTCAGAAAGGACTTCGAAGAGCTTGTCGGAAAAGGAAAGACCATGGAGAACATCTGACTGTAATATATAAAGATGAGCATAACATGCAGGCATAACAGGCAGGACAGGGTGGATCCTGCCTTCTTTTACAATCTCATGAAAGTGCTGAAATCAGACATTCAAAATAAGCTATAAAATAGTATTATTTAAATTTGAAAAAAATTCCCATATGAGAATAATATTATATATTTTTTCTTTCACAATCAAGTTCAGTAAAGTGTTCATGTTCCGAAGGGAATAATAGTTTTATCTGCATTTTCTCCGTCCTTCAGAAGAAAAGTCTCTTTTCACTTATGCACAAAGCAGGAAATCATCAGTATGTTCTGTTCTTCAATAGAGCCGCCTTTATATTCATGTTGCAGAAAAATGATATGCATTCTGACTGAATATCTGTGATATACTCATCTCCGGAGGGGACTATGGAAGTCAGGGACGGCAAGAAGAAACGTACATTCAATACGTCAGACAGAATCTCTACAGGGAAGTTCATTGCCTTGATTCTCCGTCATAACCCCTCAGTCGTCGGTATGAGTGTCGATGAGCACGGCTGGGCGGATGCTGATGAACTCATCACAAGGCTCGGAATTTCAAGGGAGTTTCTTGAGGAGATAGTCCTCCTCGATAACAAGAACCGCTTCACTTTCAACGATGAGAGGAGTCTTATAAGGGCGAACCAGGGTCATTCAATCCCTGTCGATGTCGGTCTCGAGGAGGCTCTTCCTCCGGATATTCTCTATCATGGAACGGGGGAGAAGTTTCTTCACGCAATCGAGAAGGAAGGTCTTCTTCCGAAGTCCCGTCTCTATGTCCATCTCTCCACATCCTATGAAACGGCCCTCTCTGTAGGCTCGAGGCACGGCAATCCCGTTGTCTTTCTAGTCAACACAAAAGCGATGAGAGAGGACGCCGTTCCCTTCTTCCTCTCGAAGAACGGTGTGTGGCTCACAAAGAGGGTTGATGTGAGATACATCAAAAAAATAACAGCCTCCGCCGGGGAGGCTGTGACGTGAGTCTTTCTATGATCAATAGCCGTTGTAGTTATTGAAGCCGATTGTGAATCCGACATAAGGCTGGATTTCGTAGCCGACTCTCTTGAGGTCGGCAACCTCTGCTGAATAGTTGTAGCCTTCTCTGTAGATACCTGTGTAGAACGTAGCTGCAACGTTGGCACCTGCCTTGATTCCGAATGAGCCCTGGCTGTCGAAGTTCGTATAGAAGCCGAGACCGGCAACAGTCTGGAGTTCGACCTTTGAAATCGTATATCCGTGATAGATGATCCAGTAGTAATCTGTTTCAACGATTGTCGAGCCGTAGTTCGTAGCCTTGTCATATGTGACTCCGAAACCCAGTCTGAGATCGAGACCTGCAGTGTTGGAGAGAGGAATTCTTCCTACCATACCGAACTGTGTGTAGACGGGGAAATCTCTGTACTCGAAATCCTGGGACTTGCCGTCGACGTCGCTCTTGAGAGGAACCGTAAGACCGACATTCGTGAAGAGACCTACGTAGTTGTTGAGATAGTAGTCATAGTCGAATGCGAAGCCTGCACCCGAAAGTTTGTTTACAGATGATGTGCTTCCAAGTGTTGACGTCATCTTTCTGTAGTCTCCGACTGCCCTCACGGTGAGAACCTCATCGGGGAGTGTTCCTGCTGAGAGAGTCAGAAGAGCAACCAGCATGATTATTAAAAGAGCGGATAGTTTCTTCATTTTTATTTTCTCCTATCGGCGGAATTCTAATTCAGAGAAAGCATGAAGGGGAAGAGGTCATAATGGTTATTTTGTGTAAAGTTCATGAATTGTTAAGGATTTCTTCTCTTTCCGAATCTGTTTGACATTATTCCACGATGCTTCAGAATTATGAGTGGAGGTCTTTCTGTGACGGCTTATCTTGTGACTGCAGCACTTATAGGAATTGCTGTGGATATATATTTCATAAAGACGGAATACGAGGGAAAGATGGCTGCGGCTGCGCTCTTGAAGGGAATTGCATCCTTTTTCTTCGTGCTCTTCGGTCTTATATGCTTCATGGAGAACAGAAGCACATTCGGTTCTCTCGTTCTCGCCGGCCTTGTGCTGGGTATGCTTGGTGATATCTTTCTGAACCTCAGAAACTGCTTCGAGGGTGCAAAGTCGATGAGGCTCTTCGCCGTCGGCATCCTTTTCTTCCTTTCCGGACATTTTCTCTATATTGCATCGCTTCTGAACCGCAATATATCGATTTCCGGCTATGCCTCTCTCGTCACCGCCATCCTCACGCTTATCTCCGTTCCGCCTCTCATCAACAACCCACGGGACAAGTCCCGGGGTATGAGCGAAAGCTCTACCCTTGTTGATTAGCCTCAGTGC
>CAVACS010000201.1:0-3608 GCA_963587105.1 Anaerovoracaceae bacterium
AATCCATTCTTACATTCTTTCGAAAATTAGTTCTATCTTTCTTCATCGCGTCATCCTCTCCTCATATTACCCAAGCTGGGGTTTATCTTCAACGAACCCAGAAAAGACAACAAGAAGACGAAAACTCTGTCATTTCCGCCTCCTTGATATTTAAAGCTGAATTACTTGGCGTTATAGGAGTCAAGACCTTCCTGTCTCCATGCGATTGCCTTCTCTAAACCAAGAGCCTTAATCTTGTTCTGATAATCAGCGAATGTCTCTTCCGTCAGCTCAAGGTCACCCGTGATAAACCTTGCTTCCATCTCGCTGGTGAGGGTATTAAGGTTATTCATAATCTTTGTGTATTCATCAAGATTCTCGTTAGGGACAGCTGTTGTCGGCATTACATATTTACCGTAATCAGTCTGGGCCCAGAGGTTGATGGCTTCTGCCAGTTCGGGGATGCTGTAGTACTGCTCAAGGTATCTCGGATCTTGAACAAACGGTCCGTTGACAGTGGCTCTCATATACTGCCATGCGACTTCAGACATGGATTTACCTTCTGGATTATTGACAACCAAATCTGTATAGGTCGGATAGCCGTCAACCATTGTATAAGATACTCCTTCTATACCGAAGTTAGCGAGGAGATGTCCTGCTTCACCATACTGGTAATCAAGAAGTCTTGCAGCAGCCTCGATATTCTTGCAGGCAGAGGTGATTGCCGCACCAGAACCGGAGTAGATGCTGTCCATCTTAGCAAACTTAGAAAGTGTTCCCTTCTTTGAAGTGAGCGGCTTCCCGGAAACAAGTCTGACATTCGGATCTTCCTTCTGCATCTGAGGAAGCCATGTGCCAATTCCGGATCCACCGGGTGCATAACCGATAGCAGTCTTACTGTTCAGAATCTTTGTACCAAGAGTTTTTTTGTTGACTGAGAGGTAGTCTTTGTCAAGAAGTCCTTCTGCATAGAGCTTATGAACGTACTGGAGAAAGTCATATCTCTGAGGTTCAAGATAGCTGTTCTTGACTACACCATCCTCCTGATAGAATCCGTTATTGTCTCCCCACGTGTCGAAAGCCGGGCCAAAGACTCTGTTGATATGATCCCCTCTGATGCAAATAGGCCATTCGACAAGATCTGCTTTCTTGAGTTTGACAAGAAGATCGTAAAGCTCATCTGCAGTTTCCGGTACTTCCGTAACGCCGACTTTTTCGAGAAGATCCATCCTGTAAACCCAGCCTTCAGTGAAAAACAGGTTATTGTTTACATAAGTTGTGCTTCTAAGACAGGGGAAGCAGTAATAGGTACCGTCATCCGTACTAATCATCTTCTTAATTTCAGGATAATCGTTTAGGAGTTTAGTTATATTTGGACAGTACTTCTCAAAAATATCGTTGAGAGGAAGAATAACGCCATCCTCAATCATTTTCTGGGGATTCTCCTCTCTCCATGTATATTCGATGATATCGGGATAATCGCCCGATGCAATAAGAATGCTGAAAGCTTCTTTTACGGCATTGCCATCAGATGAGACATGTTCAAAAGTAATATCTGTGTTTGTTCTGGCCATCAATTCCTGCCAATAAGGGAGCTCACTGAAATCATTGGCGGTGATTACAGGATTGAGCTGTGACCAGTAGGTAAGCTTTGCGGAGCCAGAAGAATCTTCAGACTCCTTTGCACCTGCTGCAAACACCTGAGTCGTCAGAATGACAACCACAAGCAGAACGGTTAAGAGTTTTTTCATTATGTTTGCCTCCTTTTGCTTACAGAATGAAATGATTTATTGTGTATCAGCCTTTTACGGCTCCAACCATGACCCCTTTTACGAAATACCGCTGAAGGAACGGGTAAACACAGAGAATTGGTAGCGTTGCGACAACAATCGTCGCATACTTCACAGCATTGCTGCTGATTGCAATATTCTCTGCAGCCATACTGTTGGTTTCTTCCTGCATAAGGATCTGCCTCAAAACCAACTGCAATGGAAAGAGTGATTTATCCCTCAGATATATGAATGCAGGAAACCAGGAGTTCCAGTATGCCACAGCATAGTAGAGTGCAATTACAGCCAACGTACCCTTGGTAAGAGGCGCCATGATTGTCGTAAGAATACGTACATGGCCAGCACCGTCGATGGTGGCACTCTCAGTGAGGCTGGCGGGAACACCGGCCATAGCTGTTCTCATTACAATGAGGTTAAATGTATTGAGAGCCATCGGAAGGATAAGTGACCATCTAGTTCCGGTAAGTCCAAGCTTATGCACGACCAGATAGGTAGGAATTGTTCCCCCCTGGAAGTACATAGTGAACACCACGAGCATCGTGAGTGGGGTGATCCACAGTCCCTTACGTGAAAGAACATAAGCACCGATAAGGGTCAGAACAAGACTCAAAACGGTTCCAACAGTCACGACAAAAAGGGTATTGATATAACCGGTAATGATATTAGGATTGCGGAAGACAAGGATATAGTTCTCTACTGTTACATTCACCGGATATAAAAAGAGTCCTTCATGCTTCATGACTTCATAGGGATCCGAGAGTGAGGCAAAAAGAATATTCAGGACAGGCAAGAGAATAGCAAGAGCCAGAGCAACACAGAATAAGATGCCCACAAAGTGAAAAGTATTCTCCCCTTTGGTATAACGAACTTTCATAACAATCTCCTCCTTTACCAAAGACCCGAACCGGAAAGCCGATTGCTCATTTTATTTGTTCCCCAAACCAGAAGAAAACTGACAATGGAATTGAACATTCCAACAGCTGCAGAATATGACCAGTTCATATTGAGAAGCCCCTCTCTATAGGTGTAGGTGTTAATGACATCTGCTACCTGATAGGTCAGAGGATTGTACATGAGAATAATCTTCTCGTGACCAACATTAAATGTCTTTCCGACCTGCAAGATGAACATAATGATGATTGTCGGAAGAAGGCATGGAATAGTAACGGAGAAAAGCTGACGCATCTTTCCAGCCCCATCTATCCTAGCAGCCTCGTATAGCTGCTCATCAATACCGACAATTGCAGAAAGGTATACAATGGAGTTCCAGCCTATGTTCTGCCAAATATTAGAGATAACGTATAACGGGACAAAGAATTCCGACTTGTTAAGCATAGTAACAGGCTCAAAACCAAACTTTGATAGAAAAAGTGTAATGGCACCATGGCTTCCCGTCAGATCCTGCATGATCGAAACCACTACAACAACAGAGATAAAGTGTGGAATATAGGTAATCGTCTGCACAAAGCGAGAGAACTGTTTAGATCTGAGATCGCTAATGAAGATTGCGAGAATAATTGGAAACGGAAAAGCAAAAATAAGATTAGAGAAACTGATTTTGATAGTATTCCAAAGAACTCTCGCAAAATAAAAAGAGGTGAAAAACTCCTTAAAATGCTTAAGCCCTACCCATGGGCTGTTTAGGATTCCCTTGGCTGGTTTATAGTCCTGAAAGGCGATGGAAAGTCCAAACATTGGTCCATACTGGAATATTATATAGAACGCCAAAACAGGCAGAAAGAACAAATAAAGAGACCAGTTCTTTTTCCAGTCCTTCCTAACCTTGGTTGTGAGGCTTTCATTAACGGTTTTATGTTTCATTTTTACCTTCTTTTAAAC
>CAVACS010000202.1:0-3597 GCA_963587105.1 Anaerovoracaceae bacterium
GTATAGTTGCCACCGCAATGGAAGGAGAATATCGCCCTGTTTCTTATCGCCTTCGCATCTTCAACGGAGGTGATGAAAGAACCGAGGAACTTGTTTACATAGTTCGACATGTCGATTTCGGCATTCTTACTGATTACATCCAGTGAGCCTGTAAGAGCATCGATGACCCTCGCATCAAATGAGGCTTCCGTGCCCACCTTCTTCTTGTATGCCTTTACAATAAGTGTATCTGTACTATCATCTGCAAAAAGCGAAAAAGCAGAGAGCAGAAGAATCAGAAGCAGTATCAGTGTTCTCTTCATACTATACCTCCCCGTAGAGCTCTTTCCAGAACTCGTCTGCGCTTATTTCTCTTTCATTCATTGTCTCTATTACTCCATGGTAGACATCGGGGGCTATGAGGACGGAAGGCTCTGTCTTCTCCCCGACCATCGTGACGAGCGAAGGATTGAGGTCGTCTGTCACTGTGATTATGTAGAGGTACCACTTGTTGTCGGCTCTGACGTCGAAGCCGTAGGTTCCCTCTGTAAGATCCGAGAGGATGTAGATTCCGTTTCTGTCGGTGAATGCATACTCCTCGGTTACCTCAAGTGTTATTTCGCCCTCTTCGCTGATGAACACCTTATAGAGCGGCGAGGATCCGTTACGCCAGACGTAGTCTCCGACTGTGACTGTGCCGCTGAGGGTGTATGCCGCCTCTCCTTCAAGTGTGACGACGTAGCCTCTTGTCTTCGTATCGGGAATGAAGATGTCGAAGGACTGTCCGGAGGAGAATCCCGTCTCGCTCTGCGAATATATCGATATGTTGGATGCTCCTGTTGTCGGTAGTCCTCTGTAGAGGATTGCTCCTATGTAATCGGAGGGCACTGTGCTTTCAGAGCTTCCCGCTGTTGCAACGCTTACTGTATTGCCCCTGAGTGCCCCCTTCTGCCTTATAAGGAGGAAGGATGTGGGTATGGAGGAGGCAAAGGAGAAGAGACCGTCTGCATAGACGGAGGCAAAGCCCATGCTGCCACTGAGGCTTATTGTCTCGAATGCTCCCGAAGATGAGAGTGACGCACTGTAGGAGAAGAGCTTTGTCGAAGAGGAGAAGTCCGCGCCGTAGCTGTAGCTCCTGTAGTCCGTTATATCTGTTGTCCTGACGCGTGCGGAGAGGGAATAGTTGTTCTTCGAGTACGAAGCCGAGAGCGAGCTGTCCTTTCCGCTTGTGGAGGCTGATGTCGAAACCTGTCCGATTCTCATGGAAGCGCTGATTCTTCCAGAGTAAGAGAAGCTTCCCGTTCCTATTCCGGAGAATGTCGTGGAAAGGCTGAAGTTGACCTTACCCAGTGTGAAGGAGAGCGAGGGTGTCACCATCCATGACGATGTCTCCCATGAGTATGGAAGTAGTGTTCCGGAGGCACCGACTGACCAGCTGAAGATTCCCGCGGCTCCCGAAAGCGAGAGTGACGGGGTTATCGTATAGCCGTTCTCGGCGCTGAGGTTGGCCTTGTTGTAGGATGCCGAGAGCGTGAGGCCCCTGACAAAGCCCTTTGTCGAGAGCGTGAACTGCTCGGAGATCCTCATATAAAGAGATGAGGACGTAGTGTGGTTGTAGTTTATATTGGCCTTCAGCGTTCCGAGTGCGTTCATGTTCGTGAACTCTGCACTGACTCTGTATGAGTAGACTCCCCTCTTTCCCTTGAGTGCAACCTGGACGTTGCCTGTGAGGGTGTCAAGGATTCCTATATTCATGTATGCGGATGCCGAATAGTCCGTTATGTCGTACCTCAGGCTCTTTCCGTTGAGGAAGGGAATATCTACCTGGTAGTCGAGTCTTTCCGTGCCCGTTTCGACCTTCTGACGGGAGAACGCGAATGCAGCACCCCAGTAGATCTCTCCGGGTAAGAGAAGAGATGCCGAGTAGTTGATCGTGAATCTCTCCTCTGTGGGATCGCTGCCGTCGAGCGGTGTTATGACAACCCTGATCTCGTTAGAGCCCGAGTAGAGGATGAAGTCCTCGAGAAGATACCTTCCGGCCTTGAGTGTCCTGCGGTATATCTCCCTCTCCTCGTTGTAGACGACGACGTTGCTGTCCTTCTCGACAAGGATCTCCTTCTGGTCCTTTCTCCTGCTGGAAGTGGAGCTGCCGTACGCCGTTGACTTGTCGATTCTTATTCCGATGGGTGTTCCTGTCGGAGAATAGGAGTCGGAGGATACGTTACCGAATCTCAGTCTGAGATTCTCGCTCTCGAAGTCCTTGTAGAAGCTGTAGCTTCCCCAGCTGAATGCAACGCTCTGGCGGCTTCCGCCGAGTGACCATCCGAATGAGCCGTAGACATCGCCGATTCTCACTGAGTTGCTTGACGAGAGTGTGAAGCGGAGGTTATCCAGGAAGCCCTCACCCTTCGTGATGCTTGTCGATGATGTGAGAGAGTACGAGGAGATGACGTACGATGTGACGGGATCTATAGTGACAGCGCCGCTGATCGGGCGTGTGACATATCTGCTGCTGTTACCTCTGATGCTGATTCTCGTAAGAGGCATATCGAGGGAGGAGAGGACGATGTAGTACTCGAAGAGATTGACATCGGCCCATGCGTCGACTCCGACGGATGAGAGATACTCTGTCGTGTAGTATGCTTCGCCCGACGCGAAGATTCTCTCCGCACTTCCTTCCTCGAGGTAGCCTGATATGTACATATCGAGATCATAGGACGAGACGAGAACCTCCCCTCCTGCCACCATTACCTCGACATCTCCTTCAAGGTAGTCGTTGACGTAGAGCGAGAAGTAGTAGATGCCGTCCTCGAGGGCAAGTTCGTCGTCGCTGAAGTAGAAGTCAGCCCACGGGTCGACCTCCTCCTGATTCTCCTCGACGATGTCGACAAGTACTGCCGATACAGGCTTGAACACAGGAGCATCGGGAACAAGTGCACAAAGCGGCTCCGAAAGCTGAGGCGTATCGGGAACGAGGGCCGTAAGAGGCTCCATAAGCGAGGGACTCTCTGGAACAAGTACGCCTTCGGCTTCTGCTCTGAACTCCGGCGCCGAAGGAACGAGAGCCGTACTTCCTGTGACGAATACAGGAGCTGCCGGAACTCTCACCGGCTTCTCTTCCTCTGTCTCCACGAGTGTCTGTACAACTGTCAGAGACGGCGCTGACGGAAGAAGCGGCTCTTCCTCTTCTTCAACTCTCGGAGCACCGGTGAAGACCGGAGCAGACGGAACGGAGACAGACGTCTCCTCTTCTTCGTCGTCAATATCGACGAGCTCTGCCACAACGCTCTGAACAAAGACAGGAGCTGCCGGTTTCTGCAGAGGCAAGGGCTCTTCGCCCTCTTCCTCGAGTGGAAGAGACGACACTTGTGATTCCGGCTGAGAAGGAACAAGGGGGGAACTCTCCTCTGCCGCGGATTCCCTGTAAGGGATCGTTGAAGGCGCTGATCCCGTTACATCCACACTACCTGTCGGCTCTTCCACTCCCTCTACCTGAGGTGTGGTTGTCTCTACGGGGGCTGTATATCTGTTGAATGCAAAGAGTGCGAGAAGTGTAAGAAGGGTGATGAAGACGGCGGCGAAGATGTTGAACTTTCCGTTGACATCCCTCTCCACCAT
>CAVACS010000203.1:0-3541 GCA_963587105.1 Anaerovoracaceae bacterium
TAACAGCGAGAGCTACGATAAGAGCGATTGAAAGAATCTTTTTCATTATTTCCTCCATTGAAAATTCGGGGACACACCTCAAGGCATGCCTTACCCTTTATTCCGTTATACATTTTGGATTGTACCTAACGATACATTACCTGTCAAGTTAAAACAATAAAGATATCAAAGGTTACACTTTCTTAATATTTTTTGTTAATTTCTATATCTTTATTATATAACAGCGTCGTTTTTTATCGACATTTTCTCAAAAAATGTTACTGCATAAACACTGCATATTGTCCGAATATATGCAGAAAAGGCCTACTCGTCGTCGTTTTTGACGTCGTTGACGGGTACATTCGGCGGTATTTCATATACTCTCGCCTTCTTTTTCCGCCTCAGGGGCTCTATCTCCCGGGGTTTGAGTGTGGAGAATACGATTTTTCTCACCTCGGGTGTGTACCTCACCTTCTCCCCGCGTGCAATATATATTAATAGGATTAGCATTATGACAAGCACATCCGGGGAGAGAACGGGGTTTTCAACCCCTTCTGCCCCGGCTGAGAGATACGAAAGGGAGACTGCCGAGAGCAGAAGGCCGTCCGAGAGGTAGTTTTTCTTTGTGTTGAATATGAGCTCGGAGAGCACGGTGAGGATGAGCGCCAGGGCAAGGAATGTCGAATACGTAAGGTATGTCGGATAATCTGATATGTTTCTGTAGAGGTATGCATAGGATGCGACTGTATTCTGCAGTGCCGGCAGTGTGATAAGTACCTGTGCCGCTGTGACGGGTACGGCTGTTTTTCTTCTGAAGGTTATCGCGGTAAGAGGAAGGAGAAGAAAAAGTGAGGAAAGGGCCCTGGTGACGGACGCTCCGAGGGGGGCGCTGTCTGATATGAGAGCGGCAATGAGGTTGACGGCGAAGAATACAATGGCCGAGAAGAGGAGAGCGAGGGCCTTTTTCCTGCCGTCGTCTGACCTGATGCTATAGAGGTAGAAGATGAGAGGCGCCGAAAGAGTGACTGCCTTTACTGTTTCTATTATGTCTGACGGGAAGAAGGCCGAGAGGATGATATAAGCAAAGACAATAATGAGCGCAAGGCCTGAGAGGAGCGTTGATCTATCTCTCTTCATTGCTCTTCTCCTCCGCTTTTCTTATTTCTGTAAGCGTGAAGCCCTTCTGCAGGAGCTTCTGTCCGGCCTTTTCTCTACCGTACTTTGTACTCTGTTTATTCCATTCCCTTATGAGAGAGGGCAGGTACTCCTCATCGTCCCAGGCGGCACTCACCATTGCTGATGCCAGCACTTTCGGAACGCCCTTCTCTATAAGACGCATGATGAGAACGGCCTTTCCCTCCGCAGTCTTTCTCAGGCGCGAGCGGAGATAGACTTCGGCAAAGCGTTCGTCCGAAAGATATCCCTCGGCTTTGAGTTTTTCTACGGCGTTATTGATATCATCAGCATTGAAGCCCTTGTCAGCAAGCTTACGCATAAGATCCTTCGCCGTATGTTCCCTTCCCTTCAACAGATCAACTGCCTTCTCGTATGCACCCATAGTCGGATTGTAACCTCTTTAAACACGAAAAGGCCAGAGAACCTGGCCTTCTGTCTGTATAAATAACGATTAACGCTTTGAGAACTGGAAGCGTCTTCTTGCTCCGCGCTGACCGTACTTCTTTCTTTCGACCATTCTCGGGTCTCTTGTCATGAGTCCTGCTGCATGGAGAGCCGGCTTGAGAGTCTCATCATAATCGACAAGAGCTCTTGCAACACCGTGTCTGCATGCCTCAGCCTGGCCGTGGATACCGCCGCCGTAGACGTTGATGACGAGATTGAACTTGCCTTCAGTCTCTGTAACAGCAAACGGCTCGCCGACCTTAGCGCAGTCGGAAGCGTTCACGAAGTACTCTTCAATCTTCTTTCCGTTAACAACAACTTCACCGTTGCCTTCTCTGAGGTAAACTCTAGCAACAGCAGTCTTTCTTCTGCCGACTCCGTGTCCGAGGTCAACAACTTTGTTTTCATTCTTTGCCATTTTTCAGTTTCCTCTCTTAAAGTTCTACTTTCTCGGGCTTCTGTGCCATGTGCGGATGCTCAGCACCTGCATAGACGTGAAGGTTAACAAAAAGTCTTTCACCGAGCTTACCGGAAGGAAGCATGCCCTTGACAGCGTGTTCCATAGGATAGGTCGGCTTGCGGACGATCATCTTTCCGTAGTTCTCTGCCTTGAGTCCGCCGGGGAACATCGAGTGACGATAGTACATCTTGTCCTCGACCTTGTTGCCTGTGACGTTCGCCTTGGCAGCGTTGATGATTATGACATAGTCCCCCATGTCCTGATGAGGAACGTATTCCGGCTTGTTCTTACCTCTGAGGATTCTTGCTGCAGCAACTGCAACACGACCGAGGTTCTTGCCTTCAGCATCGATGACATACCATTTCTTTTCCATCGTTGCCGGCTTAACAAAAATAGTCTTCATTTTATCAATCCTATTCTTTTATTAACCTTGAGAACACCGTTCTCAACCTCGCGGCGGAAAGTCTGGAAAGCGGGAGGCGGTCATCGCTTGTGCAGAACGGTCGCTCAGTTCTGCCGGTGGCGGCACCCATTCTCCTTCATTTCCCTCATCATCTCATCCTTTATGCCGGCACCCTCGGGAAAGGAAATGGCGGACAGATGTCCAGCGCCGGAAGAATGAAGAATACGGGAACGGCACCAGTGCATCCGGAAGCGGGAAGCTGTGGCTCTCCCCGTCCTTTCAGCCTGACGCGCGGCTTACCGGGTCTTCGTATAAACGAACTCTGTTATTTTAGACAGAATATCCTTTTGTTGTCCATAGAGTCAGTCGATTTTTTCTATATTTGCATGGCCGGCGACATACCTCGCGGTACGTCCCGAGTCATATGTGACGGTGAGAATCGTCTTATCAGGGTGGACGGTTATGTCGCTGACAGTGCCTTCCCCCTTGTCCGTCGCCCTCACCCTGTCGCCTTTCTTGAACTCGAGCTGCCTCTCGTCCGTCCTGACTTTGACTTCTGACTTCTTCGGAGCTGAAAAATCATAGCCCTTCGCCCACGAGGGGGTGTTCGTGAATGTCGATACCGGCTTCGATTGAGACGACAGCGAGCCGTAGCTCGATGGCGTGTCGCCGTCGAGGTACTTTTTCGGGATATCTGCAAAGAAGGCTGAGGGAGTCGTGCTCTCCATATTACCCCACATCATGCGGTTTCTGGCATATGAGAGATAGAGCTTCCTCCTCGCCCTCGTCATTGCAACGTAGAGGATTCTCCTCTCCTCCTCGAG
The DNA here is from genome assembly GCA_963587105.1 of Anaerovoracaceae bacterium. GTDB lineage: Bacteria > Spirochaetota > Spirochaetia > Sphaerochaetales > Sphaerochaetaceae > Ornithospirochaeta. The sequence goes on from CAVACS010000203.1 coordinate 3,287, forward strand.
AGCCTTTTCGTCGGAGGCATTACGTCCGGGAATGAGCTTGTCCTCGAGTCCCACGCAGAAAACCGTGTCGTACTCAAGGCCCTTTGTGTTGTGCATTGTAATGAGTGTCACGCCCTCCCTGTCCCTCGGATCGTCATTTCCGATGACTGTCGTATCGAGAGTGATGCGCTCGAGATAGGAAGAAAGTGCCTCAGCTCCGGAATTCTTCACATCCGCGCTCTCCTCTTCGTCCCTTATGGAGTCGCCCTCCCTTCC
>CAVACS010000204.1:0-3518 GCA_963587105.1 Anaerovoracaceae bacterium
TTCCAGTCGGAGAAGACTGTCGTGTCAAACTCGATGAGAAGTTCGAATGTATCGGGATTGACCGGGTACCCGATATTCTGCCCCTTGTTCACATAGGCTGTGGTGTACGGCATTTCTGCAAAAAGCTTTGCCGTATCATCCTGATAGTGGGCGCCGAAGAATGCCGGGATATATGTCCCCTGTATCTTGAGCTCGGTGAATGACCATACCGGAATTGTGAAAACAGCACCTGCCTGGTAGGCAAGGATGTTTCTCGGACACGATAAGGGCTTCTTGAAGGAGTTGAGCTCATCCATTGCAAGGGCTGCATAGAATGTGCCGACACCTGCAACTGTGTACGATGCATCAAAACCCGCAAGACAGTTGTCATAGTCGCCGAGGGCGTTCTGCGAGAACATGTAGATTGCAAGCGGGTTGATATATGAGAGCTCGAACCTCTTTCTCCAGATCACACTCTCCCAGATAGAAGCCTTCATTCCCTTGAGGTTGAGCTCGACACGGTGAATGCTTATGTTGTTCGAGTACATTCCCGTCTTGTAGTCCATATTCTCAGACGGCCATTCGATGCCGTTGACGCTGTTGAGGGATGCCTGTCCAAGCGATCCTGTCATGACAGCATAGCTGAACCATGATGCAGGCTTGAGAGAAAGCTCGAAGCCCTCGATGACCCTCGCACTGCCGCTGAGTGCGATATTGTTGACGCCGGGGCCCCAGTCACGCCTGACAGCCCCGATACGGAATGTGGCGATGTCGTCTTTGATGCTTGTCGAAATCTCGGGGAATGTCTCGATTCCGAGATAGAAGCCTCCGTCGGGAAGGCTCTTCAGTCTTGCCCCCCTGTTGATGAGGTCCATGTAGAAGCCCTCGGTGGAGAACCGCAGCTCTGTCGGGAGGAATGCATTGGTATCTATTCTGTCTAAGTTGATCCTGAAGTTGAGGTCGTATGATACAGCGTTCAGTATGTCCCCCATGATGTAGGGATAGACACTGTTTCTGGAATCGAAGATCAGACCGTCCGAAGTATCGTAGCCGACCCTCTGCTCTGTCGAGATTCCGACTCCGAGATGAGTGTAATTGAGAACGGAGAGGTCTGAGGACGAATAGTCCTCCGTCCTTTCCTCTCCGTATGTGGAATCGAATTCGAGGAGAACTCTCTCCACACTCTCCCTTTCGCTTTCACTTATGAGAGACGACGCCTTTATTTCCCCGAGAAGCTTCCTGACGGTATTGAGATTGTATGGCTTTACCTCACTCTGGACGTCGATTATGCCCCTGTTCTCCCCGACCTCGATGATCCTGTATGCCTCACTCGAGAGCGGCACACTGTGATACTGCGTGGCAAAAAGGCCGGAAGAAAGCAGAAGTATCAGAACAACTAAACAGATCTTTTTCATTTATCCCTCGTAACTCACTTTCAATATCAAGATATCCTCCGATGGTCTTATCCCATCCGGGAGGGTTGAAGGGAATGAACCCGCCATAGTGGTAGAAGGTTAATTCCCCGACAAGTATTTTCCCCTCAACATAGTACATGTCCGTGCGGAGAAAAGGAATACCATATCACAGAAGACAAAGCCGTTTTCTTCAACAAAAGTCTCCGCAATGCCTCAAAAACCGCCCATATCATCGAGTCTATACTCTGGAGAATTCGCTTCTCTCGTTACTTGATCAATCCCGGGCAATACCTTTGATCATCCAGTAAATCTTCTGAAGAGGCTTATTGAGAATGATATATCTCCAGCTTTTCTGTCTCAGAGTACAAACATCCAGATGTTTTCTTTCCCGGACTGCGTTGCATAACTTTCTGAAGTCTTCACATCCGGTATTACCATGAGAAACATAATTGATGGCAGCCTCAACGGCCCAGCAGTATATGAATCCCCTGATTCTTTTCTGGAGAAGGCGGTCTGTCTCATTGTCCGCGATGTTATTGAGGGCTTGCATTCCGGTCCTCTTGTCATTAGTGACGAGATATGATGCAGTCGCAGAGTCTGAGCGTGTTTCATCATAATGGTAAAGAGGAACATCATACCAGCAGATCTTCTCCGCAAAAGAAAAAAGATGATAGAAGAAAAGAAGATCCTCGTAGCAGCGGACGTTTTCATCAAATGATAGATTCTTCAGGAGACTGTGTCTGATAAGCCTTGTAAAAGAGAAACCCTCCATTCCGCTCCGGGGATCGAACATCGTCATCAGAGCCTCTTTCGACGAAAGGATATCCCGGTGCTTTCCACTTCTCCTGCCGCATACGGAGCAGACAACTATATCGCTGCCGGTATCGACGGCCTCATTGTAGAGAACGGAGAACATATTATTTTCAATCCAGTCGTCACTGTCGACAAAGCCCACATACTCTCCCCTTGCTATGCTGATGCCGACGTTTCTTGCTGCACTCACCCCTCTGTTCTTCTGGTGGATCACCCTGAACCGGCTGTCCTTCTGCGCATAACTATCACATATTCTGCCACTGTTGTCGCTGGAGCCGTCATCGATGACGATGCACTCCCAGTCGGAGAGAATCTGACCTTTTATGGAATCGAAACATCTCTCGAGATAGCCTTCACAGTTGTAAACGGGGACGATTATAGATACCTTCATCTCTTTCCTCTTACCTTCTTGTAGAACTTCAGAAGCACCAGGTAGAAATGAGGAAGAGTTGCTGCCAGACGTGCTCTCACTTTACCTGAGGAAGAAAGGTACCTGTCGGAGGTGATGTATCTCCTGTTCTTTTTTATTCTTTTCAGCAGATCATCAATAAAAACGGGATCTATCTCTCTGTGACCTGCCGTACTCTCGAGGAACCTCAGACTTTCGGAGAGTTCCCTCTCCTTGAGAACTTCAAGACCTGTCGGAATGCCGGCACATGCATTTTCAAGATAGTCATATACCCGGAATCCTTTTATGTGGTCATTGTTGATTGGATGATGAGACTCTGATTCATCTCTCTCTGTATAGAACAGAAGAGAATCAGGAATAATTGTCACCCTCTCCGCCTTGATGAGGGCATGCGCGTTGAATTCAAAATCCTCGGCAAACTTCAGATCCTCCGGAAACCTGATTTTATCTATCACATCCCTTCTGTAGAGTTTGTCCCAAACTGCATTGGTGATGTCATAGTCCATAAGGGCCGTGACAATCTCCGCTGCTTCTTGAAGAGTCTTCACTTCAGATGTTCTGCGGGAGGCCTTGTCATATGAGCACTGGACGATAGCGGCTCCACTCTCACGGGCATATTCCAGAAGAGTCGAGAACATTTTCGGGGATACATAATCGTCACTGTCGACAAATCCAATATAATCGCCTTGTGCCATGCAGAGTGCGGTGTTCCTTGCTCTGGATACTCCGCCGTTCTTCACATGCACAGCTTTTATCTTCGAAGAACGCAGAGCATAATCATCAATAATAGCTGGAGAGGAATCTTTTGAGCCGTCGTCGATACAGATGATTTCGATATTCTGAAGAGTCTGATTCATAAGACTCTCGAGACAGCGGGGCAGATACTTCTCCACATTATATAC
>CAVACS010000205.1:0-3492 GCA_963587105.1 Anaerovoracaceae bacterium
TGTCGATATACTGTGCTTTCCAATAAACCCATCAGCTGTAGTTTTATTGAGATAATTTCTGATAGCAGATTTCTCATATGCGTCGGAAATACTGTCAAATGCCATATACTCCAAAACCCTTTCTGATATCATCAGTGCACGTTTGTTATCGGTGTCAATGCTGATTGCCTCCCAGAATATGTCGTTGCCGGCGGAATCCTTACCGTTAACAAGGGTATCTCGCACAGAAGAGACAGCAGAACCGTATGGAACTAATTTTCCCCAAACAGCTACAAGGGTAATGTCCCCTGTTGTTGTAGAAGGAATTGTATAATTATATCTGGTAACTACACTATCTGTACTGAGCTTCCATCCTTTAAATACATAACCGGATCTGCTGGGTGCATTTGATATTATTACATCATGATTTTCTGTGTCGCCGAAGTATCTTGTATATTTTGTAGGATTGCCAGTTGCATCTACAGCCCCGTCTCCGATTGAATATGTTATGTCATATTCAGAGACGTTCTCCTTCCAGACAGCAACAAGTGTAATATCACCTGTTGTCTCCTTTGTGATTGTATAATTAAGATCTGCGGTTGCATCATCTGTTCCTTGAAGCTTCCAGCCCATAAAGGTATAGCCACCCTTGGTAGGTGCGTTGGGGATAGTTACATCCTTATCTTGAGAAGGATCTTCGTTTCTTATATAAGATGCCGGATTGCCTTCAGCCTTAGATGCGTTATCGCCGATTGAATAAGTTATTGAGTATTCAGCATAAGCCCAGGAATACCAGAAAGCTGGCCGCACCCAGCGTGCAGTATAATAGCTGCCCTTGTAGATTGAGCCGTCGTCCTCGACGTAATATATTAACGCGTAATCATTTTCAACCGAACGTAAATACCATGTTTCGGCATCATGACTACTATTGTACGCAATTCTTGTTTTATCATTTGCAAAGTAGTCTGTGTTTTCAGCTTCAGTCTTGGAAAGAAGGAAAACGTAGTCGCTGCCTTCATGTGTTACCGTAGTAACCTCGGATTTTGTTATGACATCAACCTTCCTCATGTAATCTGTTGAGAGTCCGTATTTACTGATAAAACCATCAGCTGAAGTATCATTGAAATGTTTTCTGATATCAGAACTGCTGTAAAAATACCAATCGCTGAAGCGGCTTTTATACAGAGAATTTTCGCATATTAGAAGAGCTCGTCTATACTCTTCATCAATACTTATTGCTTTCCAGGTAATTCCAACACCATCTTTTTCTCCAAGAGTGATGATTTCACCGAGAAAACTGATTTTATCTCCCTTCTGAAGTGTTCCCCAGACTGCTTCAAGTGTGATATTGCCTGTTGTTCCTGCCGTTATTATATAAGGCTTAATGGCAGAACTATCCTCCTCACCTTTGAGCTTCCAACCATTGAATATGTAACCTTCCTTCGTAGGAATATCAGAGATTGTTATATCCTGGTCCTTAGAAGAGTCTTTGTATCTAACGTAAGATGCCGGATAGCCTGCAGCATCTGAAGATACATCTTCCCCCAGGTCATAACTTATTGTGTAAGTATTACTGACATCCTCGCCCCAGATATACCAGAAAGCCGGACGTACGCCGCTTTCATCATAGTAGTGGCAGTTGCAGTGTATATCCGGTGGGATGACGGAATAAACGCAGTCTATATCTAAACTGTTCGGTGAACGCAACCACCACGAGAAAGAACTGTCATCATATTCACTCCCTCTGAAGGCAATATCCTCATAATAAGTGAATGCCTCAGCCCTTGAGAGCAGAAAAACGTAATCCGAGCCTGAAAATGACAGCGTAGTTGTTTCGATATCAGTTGTGACATCAACACGCTTCATGTAGTCTGTCGAGAGGCCGTAGGTCGTGAGGAAATCAACGCTTCTGAGATATGTCTGAATAGCAGAACCATCATAAGAATTAGCATTATCATCAAACACCATTGTCTCCAGGATATTCTCACTGATGAGTAGAGCTTTCTTTCCTTCTGTATCTACGCTGAGTGCTTTCCAGGTAACCGAACCAAGGGTTATAGTATCTCCGGGTTTTGTCAGAATTTCCTTCCATGTAGCTACAAGTTCAATATCCCTGGCTGTTCCCGCTTCAATAGTATAAGTAGTTGTTGCTGTTTCACTTGAATCTCTGAGCTTCCACCCCTCAAATGAATAACCGTTTCTAGCCGGTGCATTGGAGATTATCACATCTTCATTCTTGTTTGAGTCTTCATACAATATGTAGTATTCGGGATTGGTGATACCCTGGGGCAGAGAACCTCCCGCATAGTCATATGTAATTGAGAATATCTTTCTGTTCTCCTCCCAAATTGCTACAAGAGTTATATCTCCTCTTGTCTCCTTCGATATCGTGTAATCTGTTACAGCAGTACTGTCATCTGAGTCTTTGAGCCTCCATCCTTTGAAAGAAAAGTACTGTTTTACAGGGTTGTTAATCACGACGTCACCGTTCAGGTCAGTGTTATCACACCGGATGTATTTATCAGGGTTTGATACTCCATCCGGGAGTTTGCCTTCATCCAGGTCATAAGTTATGGTGTAAGAAGTAACATTACCAATTGCATCACTATCAGAGAAGAGAAGACCGCATCTTGTACATTTGTATGTAGTTTCCGTACCACCTTTTATATTAACTTCTTCAAGAGAATGCCCGAGCGGAGTTTTCTCTACATAACCGATTGTGTAACCGCATGCACATTTCTGATAGGCATTCCAGCCTGTTTCAGTACATGTAGGATCTTTTGCAGAAATGTTCTCGAATGCATGCCTGGCCCATTTGGAAGAGATCTCCGTCTGGCCGGCCTCCATCCTGTCTCCGTTTTTTACTTTTTTTCCGTCTCTGGTAAACCAGCCGAGGAATTCTGCTTCATCTGTATCGGGCAAATCATAGAGGGTCCATACGGCATCTGTCGAAATATTCTTATATTGCAGCGTAGAGAGTTTTTCTGCCTCCACCAGGACCTTTTGAGTGACGGTTGTTTCCGTGGAGTCTATTATGATGGTTTTTATATTCTTTGCGTCTTCGGGGTTTTTGAAACCGTCGAAGTATTTTACTGTTTTTAGGTTCCCATTGATGTTTACAATAGACGGTATATAAACATCTTTGACTGAAGCACCCTCTATTACTGATGCTGTATAATAGTTTCCATCATCTGAGAGGGTAAACTCCAGATAAGGCAACAGGTATTTGTTTATGTTTGTTCCTTCGTCTACCTGAGAAATCTCACATGAAGAGAAGATTAAGAGGATTATAAGTACAGAGATAATGAATATCGAGATTCTTTTCATAATCCAACCTCTCAGAACTTATAGCTAAATGTAAATGACAGAGGGTCGAGGAGGAATGTCAGGTTGTTATAAAGTTTATCTTCCGCCGTCAAACGAGAAAGCGTGAGTCTTGTCATAGCACCGAAAGAGAAGGAAGGAGTAAGGGAAACTTCATAGCCACACCTTAGGCCATAATATGGTGAGCAG
>CAVACS010000206.1:0-406 GCA_963587105.1 Anaerovoracaceae bacterium
CCATCAAAACAGACTATTTCAGATATCACATTTCCAATTCTTCTTGAGTCAAGTGCACTTAAACAGCAGAATCGTCATTCCAACTTTCCTGGGTTATCTTCAGCTGAAAATACAAAACCCTTTCTGCAACTTTCTTGAGTCAAAATGGCGATGAATAGGAGAGAGATGTCAGTCTAACTCTTTTTGAGCTATTCTAGGACACAGGAAATGAATTCTTATACAACCCGATACTGAATCGTAAACGAACAGCCTGTCCCTTTATTCTGAAACAGGCCGTTTTATCTGCTATTACAGCTTATTTGTTCTTGTCCTTGTTGTAGCTTTCGTAAACATCGGACATGAATAAATCCAGGAATTCGTGCTTGATTTCCTTGTTACCCAAGAGTAGGGAATAGAACTCTTTGTT
>CAVACS010000206.1:416-3333 GCA_963587105.1 Anaerovoracaceae bacterium
CTTTGTTCTGTTCAAGCCCGTCGAGAAGCACGTCATCAATCTTGTCATTATACGTAAATGCAAAGTCATTGAGAGGATTAGAAACAGCACTGCGTCTGAGATCGTCGTTTTTCTTTAAGAGTTCTTTAATCTGGATAATGGCAGTGTAGGCAACATCTTCATCAAATGATTTTCCCGTTCTGCTGTTAATCTCAGCAATAATCTCAGAGAGCTTAGCTTTCTTGTCTGGAGTAAGCTTTGCTTTCTCGGCGTTTGAGAGATTGACATTAGGATCAGATACAATTGAAGATCTCTTATGTTCGTCTTTTTTCTTCTGCGCAAAATCTTCAGCTTTAATCTTGTCCAAGATGTTGACAGACTCATCGGGTTTTTCTCCTCCGAGCATATTCTTGAGGTAGTTTAAGAAGAGATACGTTTTATAGAGCATTCTGTCATCAAGGCAGGTAACCTGCATCAAAAACTCATAACAACGTATGTACGATCTTATATCTCTTCTTATACTCCCTGGCCTGTCCTTATCCTGATTTCCGCTTTCGCTGATGTTTCTTGCTGCTCTCTGCAGAATTCTTATCATCTTGTCTCTCTGCTTTGGCGTTGCATCCTCGCTCAGACGTAATTCAGCAAAATCTTCAATATCTGCTTCATCAAACACATAGTAGCCAAGTAGCCGCTGATATATCTTGATACATGATTTGGGAGTAACCGTATTGTTGAGAATAGTACAGGTATAGTAGGGTGCAAATGCCTTCTCTATATCTTCATACTCATTAGCAAAATCTAGGACAAAGGTACTTTTATCGTAAGGCGGACAGATACGATTTAATCTCGAAAGCGTCTGTACAACCGATACCCCGTGGAGTTTCTTGAGAATATACATGGCACAGAGTTTGTCCTGGTCAAATCCTGTCTGGTATTTATCTGCTACTATCAGCACCTGATACTTATCGGTATCGAACTCCTCTCTGAGCTTTCCTTCAGAAAAATGGTTCAAACCCGGTTCACTGTAATCAACACCATCAACATTTACCTTGTCAGAGAACGCCACGATTGCATGAAGATTCTTATATCCTTTACGTTCAATGTAATTATCGAAAGCATGCTTGTATTTAACGGCGTTGACTCTCGATTCCGTTACAACCATTGCTTTTGCAGTGCCTCCCAGCTCCGACATGACTACGTTTCTGAAGTGTTCAATTATAATCTCAATACGTTGACTGATGTTGACATCAGACTGCTCGACATGCCTTGCAATAATACGCTTGGCCTCACTTGTTTTAAGGCTAGGATCATCTGCTACAGTCTTATTTATCTTATAGAAGGTTTCGTAAGTTACATAGTTCTGAAGCACATCAAGGATAAAGCCTTCTTCTATTGCCTGTTTCATGCTGTAGATGTGAAATGCCTGCTTCTGCCCATACTCGTTGGTCGTTCCAAAGAGTTGCAAGGTTGTAGCTTTTGGAGTAGCTGTGAATGCAAACATTGAAACATTCGGCTGCTTACCCGAGCGTCGGATAGTATCGTCAACGATATCATCAACAGGCTGCTTTTCGATTATCTCATCACTTCCAAGAGTCTGTATGATGGCAGCCATGTTCTTTCCAGCCGTAGAACTGTGTGCCTCGTCAATAATAACTGCGAAGTGTTTATTCTTCATTGCAGATACAGAGTTGACGATATATGGAAACTTCTGGATGGTTGTTACTACAATCTTTACGCCGTCTTCAAGCGCTTCTTTTAAATCTGTAGCAGAGCATTTGTCATTGAGCGTCCTGACTCTTCCCTGTTTATGCTCAAGCATGTTTATTGCATCCTGAAGCTGTCTGTCTACAATAACACGGTCTGTCGATATTATGACGGTATCGAAAATGTATTTGTCTTCGTTGTCATAGAGGGATGCAAGACGGTAACTCAACCATGCGATCTCATTGGTCTTTCCCGAGCCAGCTGAATGCTGCAATAGATAGTTACAGGAAGTGTGGTTCTCTTTAACGTCAACAAGAAGTTTTCTAACAACATCAAGCTGATGATAGCGGGGGAATATGATTGTTTCCTTTTTCTTATCTTTCCCTGTCACCGGATCTTTCTTTAGCTTTGTCTCGATGAACATGAACTTACGGATAATCTCGAGAACACTGTCTTTAGTGAGAATGTTATCCCACATATAGTGGACGCTGTAGTCATCTTCAAGAACAGGGTTACCCTCTCCGGCATCAACACCAACTCCAGTTCCCTGGTTGAAGGGGAGGAAGAATGTGTTCTTCTCATCAAGCTTGGTTGTCATGTAAACCTGGGAAAGGTCCATTGCAAAACAGACAAGAACACCGCTTTTCCATCTGAAGAGCCTAGTCTTGGGACTGCGTTCTTCTCTCCACTGCTTGATAGCATCGTTGAAGTTCTGGCCGGCAAGCTCACACTTGAGCTCAAAAGCCATTATAGCTATGCCGTTGAGAAATATGACAAGGTCGATTCTCTCCGTGTCACTTGCCCATATCTCTTTAGATACAGTAAAGATATTCTCTTCGTATAACTTCACAAGCTCTTTGTTGAGATTCGATGCCGGTTTATCATACATGAGGTCGAGGTGGACGAATGAGATGTCGATACCGTGCTTGAGGATATCGAGACGACTTCCGCCCTTGCTTGTCTCAGCGTTATTGATGCTGTTGATGATAACGCTCTCTGTATTGTTCTTATGAATCTTCCTCAAAGCTTCAAGCTTCTCAGCCTGTGTCTTCTCAAGAAACGACATCAATGCAGGAGGATTAACAGCAAAAAGTCTGTCATATTCCTTAGCAGGACGTTCCTCGTATCCGATGTTCTCAGAACAAAGCCTAGAAATGATGTAATCCTGGTATTCTTTCTCTGTTAAGATGTTATTCATACAGCCGGCACCTCCTTCTTTCCCGTGACATATTCA
>CAVACS010000207.1:0-3326 GCA_963587105.1 Anaerovoracaceae bacterium
GGGAATTTATCATCTTGTTGTAGAGAAGAATGCGGGATACTATCATCATGGTATGGTAAATCTCTATCACTGGCAGGAAGAATGTTTGAAGAAATGGGACGAAGTGCAGAGACGCGGTCTCATCGAAGTCACGACAGGCGGCGGAAAGACGCTTCTTGCCTCCGTTGCAGCTGTGAGGATGATAGAGGAGAAGAAGGGGAACATAAGGGTATATGTAGTGGTACCGAGAATAGCACTTCTCTCACAGTGGAGAGATACCCTCACATATGCAGGAATCAGGGATGCCGTCGTCCAGAGAGAAGGAACAGCAGTCCCCTCCACTGTCAGCATCTATACGATAAACAGGGCACGCGACACACTGCCGCTTCTTATCGAAAAGGATATGAAGGACAAGAGGCACGTTCTGCTGATCCTCGACGAGTTCCATCACTACGGAAGCGAGGCCAACCGCCATCTCTTCGATTTCAGATCGTCCCCGTTCTTCAAAGAGGAGCTCTACTTTGCACTCGGTCTCAGTGCCACGGCAGATGTCAAGACGCTGAAGGGTCGCCTGATTCCCGCAGTCGGTCCCCTCTTCTACAGATACGAGCTCAAAAATGCAATAGAGGACAGAGTCGTGAACGACTTCGTCCTCTTCAACGTCGCAGTCCCGCTCAACAGAGAGGAGCGGGAGGAGTACGATGAGATATCGGATAAGATAACAACAATCATCGGAAAGCTTTTCAAGAAAGCTCCCGCGTTGATGAAGCGCGGCCTTCCACTCGACGATCTCATTCTCGAGCTCAGACGTACAGAGAACGAGGAGCTTATCAGTCTCGCAGAAACACTCAATGCATACATACTCAGAAGGAGAGGTCTCATAGCAACAGCAGACAGCAGACTCTGGACAACCCTCGATATAGTGGACGCTGCAAGAAGCACGGACAGGATAATCATCTTCACCGAGAGGATAGCCCAGGTTGACTCCCTTCTCTTCCTTCTAAAGGACGAAGGCTATGATGCCGTACGCTACACAAGCGAGATGGATAAGAGTGAGAGACGACGCGCACTCGAGCAGTTCAAAAGCGGAGAGAAGAGAATACTCATTACATGCCGTGCCCTGGATGAGGGCCTCAACGTCCCGGAGTGCAATGTCGGGATACTCCTCTCGAATACGGCGACAAAGCTCCAGAGAATACAGCGTAGCGGCCGTGTGATCAGAAAGGGGAAAGACAAGGCCCCGTCCGTCATCTACTACGTCTACTGCCAGAACACAGTTGAAAGCACCACACTCTTCAGCGAGGCCGGATACGAGACGGCATCAAGCGATGTATATCTTCTCGATGACGGAACACTCTACTCTCCCGACTACTATTACAGAATCGAGATGCTCCTTTCAAAACTCAAGGACAGAACACCTTCCACAAGAAAGAAGATAGTTCCTCTTATCAAATACGGCGTCATAAGACCCGAGCAGTTCGAAACAAAGGAAACGCTCGAAAAAAGGATGAAGAATGAAGACGACCCCTTCTTCCGCTCCTACCTCTCCCTCATGATTCTCCTCTCGCAGGCAGCCCCATACTCAGCATTGAAGGAAGAGGAAGAAGAGGAACGTAATCCCTTTCTTTAGCCACAAAAATGACGCCGTCTACAGTCTTATACCGAAGTACCCAGAAGTTGCAAGAAAGCAACACCGTAGATGTTCCTGCCGTTCCACCTGTACAAATATGCAAGTCCTCACGAGCCAACCGATACGCCGCCATCAAACGAGAAGTTCTGGTTGATTACATTCCCAAGCCGAAAACAAAATGAGGATTCTTGCTCCATACATTCTCATGAAGTCATCACAGATTGCTCTTTATCTTGTATGTTTTCTCAAGTCCTTCCTTAACTGTGAACATCGGCGCCCAGCCAATTCTCTTTATTTTTGAACAATCCATCAAGATCTTGAAGCAGAGGCATCATCTTCGATTTTATATACAACCTTCCTACCTGCAAGTTCAGCTATAAACTCAGCGTACCCGCCGAGCGTCAAACCATCATCCTCATCAGCAATGTTGTATGCTTCTCCATCCTCTCCTTCTAACAATATCTTAAATAAACCACTTACGGCATCAGCGATATAGCAATAAGAAAATCTCTGATTCCCTTTGCTCTTAAGGACTATATCTTCACCCTTGACAGCCTTGTCCATAAACTGCGACATAGCCTTTGTATCCTGTTTCTTATCTGCACCGAACACCCTGGCAAGTCTTGCAATCTTTATTTCAATTCCATACTGCTGTCTGTAACTCTGACAAAGGGCTTCACTCGTTCTCTTGGCTTCGTTATATCCACTGCGTGCAATATTGCAATCAATATAGCCGCAATAGTGTTCATCCATAGGGACTTCTGTCCCCTGACCGTATATTTCCACACTGGAGGCCAGCAGGAACGCTGCTTTTTTCTCTGTGGCAAGCTTCAGAAGATTGTCACACCCGATAACATTTGTAGTAATAGTACCGACCGGATCCTCTCCATATTGCTTCGGATGTGTATTAGATGCAAGATGCAGAATATAATCGACAGCTCCGTCATATTTAACCGGCTTTGTAATATCTGTCTTCAAATATTCTACAGCCTCATCAGATACCCCGCCCCGGCGTGATAAAGAAACAACTTTTATATTTGAGCCATATCTTTCATTTCGATAACGAACAACCTCCGTTATAAATGAGCCGATAAATCCGGTTCCTCCTGAGATCAAAACCGACCTGTCATTCAGTTTATCCCAGGAGTATGGCAGTTCGGCCACTCTCTTGATATCTTCAATCTCAAGATCAGTCATCTATTCATTCCCTATTTCAGCCATTCATCCTTATCAGTTTTCAAATAGGCTTTAAACATTTCTAAATCATCTTTGGTAGTCAGTTTGATATTCTTGTCAGAGCCGGCCGCAAAATACAGGCGCACCCCGAGTTCAACCATCATAGTATTAGTGTAAGACGAGCCATAAATACCTATTCCCTTCTCAAAAGCCTCATGGTATTTACTGTCGAGCAAATCGAATTTATATGCCTGAGGTGTGGAAACACGTCTCAGCGTTTCCCTGGGAATATACTTCGTCGTCGTTCTCTCATCATCCTTGTCAACGACGAAAATCTGTTCATTATAAGGCATTGAAGTCACTGCATTCCCATATTGGTTGCATTTACTGATGACATCAGTCAGTACAGAAGGTTCAACAAGAGGGCGGATCCCGTCATGAATAATAATCGTATCATCGGGTTTCACCTTCCCTTCAAGATTATATACCTGAATTTTCTCCGTGTTTACACGAAAACTAATCAATAGTCATTATTTTTATT
>CAVACS010000208.1:0-3315 GCA_963587105.1 Anaerovoracaceae bacterium
CTGTGAACAAGGATAGGAAGTTCTTCTCACTGTCGATGTTCTCTTCCCTGTGTGCTGAGAGGAGGATGTAGTTGTCCTTCTTCAGGTTGAGCTTATTGAGGATATCACTGGATTTGATTTTATCAAGGTTACCGCAAAGGACTTCTGCCATAGGGGAGCCTGTGACATATATCCTTTCCTTGGGGAATCCCATTTCTATGAGGTATCTCCGCGCAGCTTCACTGTAGGGAAGATTGACATCACTTATGATATCGACTATACGTCTGTTTGTTTCCTCGGGTAGACACTCGTCCTTACATCTGTTACCGGCTTCCATGTGGAAGATAGGAATATGAAGTCTTTTTGCCGATATTGCAGATAGGCATGAGTTGGTATCCCCCAGGACAAGAAGTGCATCCGGCTTTATCTCTGCCATCAGCTCATACGAGCGTGCTATGACATTACCGCAGGTCTGACCGAGGTTGTCGCCGACAACGTTAAGGTAGACATCCGGTCCGCCGAGGTCGAAGTCTGACCAGAATACGTCATTGAGGTTCTTGTCCCAGTTCTGGCCGGTATGAGCTACTATACAGTCAAAATATGCCCGGCACTTCTTTATAACTGCGGCAAGCCTAATTATCTCGGGTCTTGTTCCTACTATGATGAGGAGCTTTATTCTGCCGTTATCTTTCCATTCTATATTTTTAAATTCCATGATACCTCCGGTTTTCTCTTTATCAGAGAATCTTTATTTCAGGGGACAGTGAAACCTTTCTCCCTATTATCAGATAAACTGTGTTATCTATGAAGTTGATCACAAGCTTATCTGTCAGTGATTTTATTATATCATCAACAGAGGACAGAGACAGCTTTCCTTCATTGATGTCCGTCCTGATATCATCAAGCTTTATCTCGTAATTCTCTATGCCGATCAGATACTCGATGAAGAGAAGCTCCTCATCCGTGAGTTCAACGTCGTCGTAGAGGGGAGAGAGGAGTATCCTCAGTGCGTCTCTCTTCTCTATCTCGAAGACTTCGGAAAGCTCAGCCGAGAAGCGCAGAATCGCCTTCATGTTGTAATGCTCGTAGGTTTTTTTCTGCATAACCTGAAAGGAGATCAGGCTTCTCAGAATGGGATGCATGACCTCTTCAAAGACAGCAAGGTCCTTTCCCATCAGATCCGATAATCCTATCATTACGGAGTCAAGGTAGCTGTCAGTGAGAAGATCGCAGAGGAAACGGGACTTTGACTTACGCGGCATATGCTTTTGTCATTTCTCCTCTTTGAGTCTGTCCTGTATGTAGGAAAGCTTAAGGATTGTTTCCTTTGTCTCCTCGAGGTTCAGCCTTCTTGTATTATTGGAGTTGAACTCGGTGAGGGTGTTTCTCTTCTCGTCCCCTTCCTTGAAGTATTTATCATAGTTGAGTGTGCGGTTATCTGTAGGAACACGGTAGAAGCCACCCATATCAACAGCCTTTGCACATTCTTCGTTTGTAAGGAGTGTCTCGTACATCTTCTCACCGTGTCTGATTCCGATTACCTTGATATCCTCTTTCTTCCCGCCGAATATCTCACACACGGCTTCTGCCTGTGTCTTTATTGTGCATGCCGGTGCCTTCATGATAAGAAGGTCGCCATTGTCCCCATGTTCGAATGCAAAGAGAACAAGGTCTACAGCTTCCTCGAGTGACATGATGAATCTTGTCATGCCGGGCTCGGTTACTGTGATGGGGTTACCTGCCTTTATCTGATCAATCCAGAGAGGAATGACAGATCCACGGGAACACATTACGTTGCCGTAGCGCGTACAGCATATTCTGGTCTTTCCTGAATATCTGGACTTTGCAACTGCAACCTTCTCTTCAATTGCCTTTGTTATCCCCATTGCATTGATGGGGTAGGCTGCCTTATCTGTTGAGAGACAGATGACGCATTCAACTCCTTCTTCTATTGCAGCAGTGAGAACATTATCTGTTCCTATTACATTCGTCCTTACTGCTTCCATAGGGAAGAACTCACAGGAAGGTACCTGCTTGAGTGCAGCTGCATGGAAGATGTAGTTGACACCGTGCATTGCCGCTCTTACGGACTGAAGGTCCCTTACATCTCCGATGAAGAACTTGATCTTTCCTGCATACTCAGGATATTTCACCTGGTACTCATGCCTCATATCATCCTGCTTCTTCTCGTCTCTGGAGAAGATTCTGATTTCCCCTATATCTGTTGAAAGGAAACGATTGAGTACGGCATTACCGAAGCTCCCTGTTCCTCCTGTTATCATAAGTGTTTTTTCTGTGAATAATCCCATATTTATCTACCCCTTGTCTTTATGTCTTCTGATTATACCCGAAAGGGGACTGGTGTCCAACTGTATAAAGGTGCTTGGTGCTAAATATCGCATGGCCTGCCGGTTCCCTGTATATCATCGCACTTCTTTTCCCAGGAATGCCGGGCACTACTGACCCCGGACGGCATAATCAGTATTACAGTAGGGATTGCTGAGGTTAATTGTGAGAGTTCCGTGGCTGAGGAGTAAATAAGCCGAAGTCGAGATGTTTACATGTACTTTCGCTGATGGTACTATCAAAATGTATTGAAAACCACGGGGAAAACCATCTATAAAAATTACAAGGAACTTCTCGAGAATGAAGAAGCTTACTCAAAAATGGCTTATGCATGTAATCCTTATGGAGATGGTAAAGCACGTAAGCACATTGCTGATGTTTTGGAATACGACCATTGCGATGATTGGATGCAATAATCTATTTCACTATTTTTATTTTACAAAAGGGGTTGACAAATGTTGGTTGATAAACAAGTCTTTGACAGACAGACAGACAGACAGACAGACAGACAGACAGACAGGGAAATTGTTAGAAATTCAGGAGTTGAGTTATTAAAAATCGTTGCAATCTTTTTGATTGTTATAAGTCATGTAACACAGACTCTTTGTTCTCCAAGTACTATCGTTGATTTTCAAGATTATGTTTATCATATTGGAAGTGCAACGACCGACATAAATGCTATAATCTTGATGTTCTTCACCCAATTTGGTGCATTAGGAAATAACATTTTTTTCGTATGTAGTGCATGGTTTCTTGTTAACGTTAAGAAAACTGCTAGGAAGAAGGGGTTCTCGCTACTGTGTACAGTATGGGCTATCTCGGTTATTGTCTTGATGATTTATCTTGGAATGAGGCAACATAATATCTCTCTGAAGGGAATTGTTAAATGCTTGTTCCCTACAACTTTTTCGAATAACTGGTATATGACTTGCTATATCATCTTCCTATTCATCTGCCCATATCATAACAGGGTTATAGCACAGGTTGAGC
>CAVACS010000209.1:0-950 GCA_963587105.1 Anaerovoracaceae bacterium
GACCGTTGCGGTTCAGTTTCTTCGACATCGGGACTTGATTACATAAGTTCGTTCGGTCCCCCCGTAGAGTTTGCGAAGAGATGCCCGCCATCGTCAAGGCCTGTTTTGCCATCAAGGCTTGTGACAATATATTCTTGGATATCAGTATTGCGTTGCGTGTTTCTGTTTATCGATTTGAAGGCCTTGCTTCTGTCTGCGGAGTGAGGGATTGTGTAATTTTTTTATTCTTTTTTATCGCCCTATACCGGAGCATACGGAATTTGGCGGAAGTTTTCAACAAGGGGATGGAGGGGCTCTATAAGGTATCAGACGGTCTATTCATTTAAGTAGACAGTTCTCTTACTTATGCCGTTTCCGTCCATATCAAGAATGTCGAATGCCGGGGAGAAAAATTCCTCGAAGGTCTCGCCATCCTTGCTGAAGGTGGTGCTGACCGAAGGGGCCGTGCTGAACAGGCACCCTTCAATGCACTCGGAGGATGGGAAGTGGTTGTGACCTGAGAGCACGGCAGCTACTTGTCCGTCCACTTTGATGGCTTCCATGAATTCTTCCCTGTTGGAGAGAGCTCTCCTGTCGAGCCAGCTGCCAGTTTCTGTAGCTGGGTGGTGCATTACGACCACTTTCTTCATGGCCTTACTTTGCAGTATCTTGTCTCTTGCCTCCGGGGAGAATAGCCCTCGCGACCTGTTGGTCCCGTCATCGGCCAGCCATACGGTGTCAATGAAGATGAAGTCCATATCCTTGGCTTTAAGAGTGTCTTCCATCCTAATGGACTGGAAACCCCCAGCAAGACTCCTCATGGTAGCAAGGTCGTCGTGGTTCCCGTTTATCGTGTAGACCGGGAATCGGAGATTGGACAAGACCGAATCCGCAAGCATGTACGAGGCCTCGCTCCCGTCGTTGGACACGTCACCCGTCAGTATCCCGAATTCTATGTCAAGTATGGCCAC
>CAVACS010000209.1:960-3269 GCA_963587105.1 Anaerovoracaceae bacterium
ACGAGGTTGCGGTATGGGTTGACGCCGTAAATCACGGCATCGCTTGATGCGCATATGTGCAGGTCGGATATGTGAAGAATCTTCATGGCGGGAAATCCGGTTCACGCCGGGCTGTTCACCGCTCCGTCGTGCCGGGAGAGTTCGGACGGGGAGCCGCTTTGTGTCACCTTGCCGTCTGCGATGACGCAGACCCGGTCGGCACTTTTGACCGTTCTTGCATGGTGTGATATGATGATGACGGTCTTTTCTCCCGATGCACCCATAATGTTGTCGAGGACTTTCTTCTCGGACTCGGAGTCGAGTGCGGAGGTGGCCTCGTCGAGGATGAGCATCGGTGCGTCCTTCAGAAGTGCGCGTGCGATACAGATGCACTGCTTCTGCCCTCCGGAGAGCTTTGTGCCGCGGTCACCGATTACAGTGTCATAACCGTCCGGCAGGCTCATAATGAAGTAGTGAATGCCGGCCCTTGCGGCGGCATCCTCCACGGACTCTCTGCTTGGATTGTCGACGGCGAAGGCGATGTTCCTGTACACCGTGTCGTTGAATAGGCACGGTTCCTGCCCGACATAGCCGATCATGGACCTGACGGAGCTGCTCCTAAGGGTACCGATGTCACGCCCTGCAAAGGTGATGGAGCCCTCGTCCGGCTGTATGATCTTCAGGATGAGGCGCGCTATCGTCGTCTTTCCCTCTCCAGTGTTTCCGACGATAGCGAGCTTCTCTCCCTTCCTTACATCAAGATCCAGCCCGTCCAGTATCTTCCTTCCTTCATAGGATAGGCACACGCCCCTCATGCTGACAACGGGCTCGCTGTCGATGGCTGAAACGGTCTCGCCCTCGTCCGGGTCCCCCTCAATCCTCGCTATCTTGTCGAAGCGCTCCACGGAGGCGATGGCCTTGCGTATGCTGTAAGTCTTTCGGAGCATATCTCTGACCGGGCGGATGACCGACCGGAATATCACCAGGAACGCTATCAACTCGCTTGCGTCGATGTCGCCCCTCCCCGAGAAGATGGCTACACCCCCGGCGCACAGTATCGATACGAGTATGAGCATTAGGGCGAAGTCCATCAGGGGATAAGCGATGGAGTAGAAGCGATTCGCCCTGTTGAACGTCCTCCTCGTTTCATCGTTAACTTCGGAGAACTCTCTCTCGAGCCTTTTTTCGGAGTTGAAGGCCTTGATGGTCTGGAGTGCCCCGATAGTCTGCTCGAAGGACGAGAGCAGCTTCCCCTTCAGCACCTGGGCCTTCAGGGAGATGGTCGTCATGTACTTGCCGAGCAGAAACACCAGCAGGAAGGCAGCAACCGTAAGAGCCAGAGCAATCCATGTCAGCCGTCCTGATATCCCCGCCATAGCGACGATGTACACGATTATTGACACAGGGTCTTCGATGAACATGTCCATTGCGGAGCCGATGCCGAACTCGATTTCCTCCACGTCACTCGTCATTCGGGAAACGAAGTCACCACGATTGTCCTTGGTGAAGGAGCTTGCCTTCATGTGCACTATCCTGTCGTAGGCATCGAGTCTAAGATCTCTGGAGATGCCACTGCGAATTGGAATGCGGACCCAGTAGCCGAAGTAGGATATGACGTTGGCGAGGAACGACATCAGGATAAGAAATCCCCCTATCATTAGCAGAGCCCTCATTGGGCCGTATAACGAAATCTGCCCCTGTAGGTGAAACATTGCGTTGTTGAGCATCGTGTCCATAGCGTCAGACCAGGACCGGATTGCCGACGGGTCGGCGTACTCAAACCCCTCGTCGGATATCCCGAAGAGTATCTTGAGCAGCGGAACCACTGCCATGAAGCTGAACACGCTGGCCACGGAGCTCAGTATGATCAGTAGGATGTAGGCGAGTATTCTCCACTTATAGACAGGGATGAACCTCCCGAGTATTCTGATGAACTTCATACGGCGTCGTTTAGAAGTTCACCTTGAGTCCGAAACTCCATGTCCGGCCAAGGGCGTAAAAGTAGTAAACGTCATCCTCGTTCACGTCCTGCCTGCTCGACGACACATTCGAAGGGTTCCATGCTTTCTCGATGTAGCGGCTGTTAAGGGCATTGAACATCTGTCCAAATGCCGTTGCACGCAGACTGCCGATATTGAATTGATATGAGGCTCTAAGATCCAGACATCCGCTTGCAGGAATCTTCCACGGCTCACTGACATAGAGTTCCTTACCAAGCTTCAGGCTGCTTCCAGACAAAGAGTAGTAGGCATAGTTCCTGTCGAACAGTGTATATCCGCCTCCGATTCTGAATCCAGTGAACGGCTTGAAGGTGACATCGAGTGCTGCGG
>CAVACS010000210.1:0-3252 GCA_963587105.1 Anaerovoracaceae bacterium
GAAAGCAAGAACATCAGATTATGAATTATTATCTGATCTCATAAATTCAAGGACTATATTATCCCTCTTTAATTGTCTTGATCCTTCAGTTTGCCAATTTCGGAAAAAGGGAACGCTTATTCCGGATGCGGGGAACGCTATTCCGGAATAAGGGGAACGGAGTCTACCTACAGATGGTCAGGTCTTAAGCTCGGACCGTCCAAAAGAAGCCTGAAACTACCCTTGGCCATTCTCTCCATGCAGGCGTCTGCATAGGTACTGTCACCGAACATTCCGTACCAGTCTTTAACAGGGATCTGCGACGTGATTAACGTCGCCCTCTTACCCTCTCTTGTGTCGAGCAGGGAAAAGAGAAGCTGGCACTTGACAACGTCCAGTTCCATGAGACCGTAGTCATCAATAATGAGCAGATCATATGAGAACAGCTCCTCGGTGTAAGAAAGATATTCAGCAGAATCGAGATTTGCCTTGGCAAGCTTCTTCAACAGGGTGTTGGCAGATTCATACCTGACCTTGTAATCCTTGTGAAGAGCACAGATGCCGAGAGCTGAAGCGATGTAACTTTTACCGGTACCGGTCTTACCGGTGATGATGCAAGTCCGTCCCAGAGAAATCCATTCACAGGTCATAAGCCTTGAGATGAGTTCCTGGTTGATGTTCCTGTCCGGCAGGAGAAGCTTGTCGTCGAAAGCAGCATCAAGATACTTGATGCCGGACTTCGCAAGGAGCTTCTTGAACTTCTTGTCTCTCCTTGCATCCCACTCCGAGTTGACCAGTTCCGAGATAATCTCGAAAAAGGTACGATTTGGCGTAAGCGGGTCCTTGAACACCCCGTCAAGTGTTTCGGCCATTGTTGAGAGCTTCATCTTCCTGAGCCTGTCACAGATGATCAATTCTTCATTTGATATTTTAAAGTCATATTCCATTTTCTTATTCTCCTTTAATTGTAGTAGTCAGCACCGCGGATGTTTTCATGTTTAGGCAGTGTGGCTGTCGTCTTTTTTGCTGCAGTTTCACCTGATTCAGACTTGTCCTTCAGTTTTGCAATGAATCCTGAATAGGTGATAACACCCTTTTCCAGACACCTTCTGGAAGCATCCTCAACCCGTTCATAGGGGTAGCTCTCTGCTGTGTGCAGGAGTCCGTTGCAGGAGTTGTAGGCCTGCTGTTCGTGATCGGCACGATTGAGAAGCCTGTCGATGAACTGATACGTATAGGGACCGAACTTTTTGGCCCAGTTGCGATAGGAGTTACCATCACGTTCATTCACTTCCTTGTAGAATCTGTGAGCGGGAGGCATATGATCGGGGATTGTACTGTAGCGGGGAAAACTCTCGTAAGCTCTCCTGTGTCTTGCTATTTCCCTGTTGTTCTCGTCGAGAATAACAACATCAGCGAAAGAGGCTCTTATAATTGCCGGTTTACCATAATAGGTGTACGATACTGAATAGTAGTGATCGTCATACTTAACATGATAATTATTGGGAATTGATGTTACGTATTTATAATCACTATAACAGAATACACCGGGGATGGGCTTGAGAACAGGCTTGTCATACTTCTCAAACAGTTCAGTTCTTGAATGGCCTCTTCCCTGGGTGCGGTTATTCATTTCACCGGTTATTTTTCTAATCTCCTCATTGAGATCCCTCAGCGAGGCGAACTTCTTGCCCCTTATGCTTTCCAAGATATATGTTTCTGCATACTTTACTGCCGACTCGACAGAAGCCTTACCTTTCGGCTTCCGAGCCGGAGGAGGAACAACAACCACGTCGTAAAAGCTTTCCAGATCATGAAAAAACGAGTTCAGAACAAGATTGTCCTTGTCATGCTTTGTTATGGCTGCACGAAGGTTGTCGGGTACCCAGATGGCCGGAACTCCGTCATAGGATAACAATGCATTGACAACACCCGAGATAAACTTGTCGAGCTTCTCATCCAGGAATGCTTCTGCGTAGATACAACCGCTGAGACCCAGTGTTGTCACGAACAGATGAATAGCGACACTCTTGTCCAAATCTACGAGCACGACAGTCACTACATCGCCCGCCCAGTCGATGTACATCTTCTCACCGGGTTTGCGTTCAACGGCCATCTTTACAGAGTTGATCATGTAATTCTCAGCCAGATACCTGTTGTAATGTTCATAGAACTGGGTGAGTTCATACCCGTCCGGACATTCTTCCTTGTAGTCAATCCACGCTGCTTCGACATTCCAGCGGCCATTGCTTTCTTTGATCTTCTTATAGACAGCATCAAAGTCCGGCAGCCCACATGTCTTTCTGAGACTTCTTATAATAGGATAGATAGCCTCCTGGACTCTATCAGGGTCCCATTTCATAAACTCTTCGAGGCCTATGTTCAAGGCTTCGAACCGATTGAGAATGAGGTATATTCCTTTCGAGCCTATACGGTAACGTTTCTGAATGCTCCGAAAGGATTTCCCTTCTGTGCGGTCGCGTAGTACGTCCACAATTGTAATGTAACTGTGCATAAGTTACCTCCTGCCGTTCATGATAAAGGAAGATGACGTCAGGATAATATAGAGTATGACAAACTCAGATTCGGTTGAGCATAGAACACCCCATAAGCCCATATGTACATAAGTGGCTTGACTGGAAACAGGGGTTCCACTAAGCTATATGTACATATGTGGTTTGACTAGGAGGCACGGATGAATAGAGATGGTAAAAGAAGGTTGCGGAGAGTCGTTCAGAACTATTACAGGAGCCTTAGGACGGCATACTCTGAATTCGAATATGAGATAAGCGAAATGAAGGACAATGAGTCCGATAAACTGGATTCTCTCCCCGCCTCATTTGAAACATCTCCTGTTGCAGTTGGCTTGAGTGATGCTGTCGACATGCTTGACCAAGTCCTTGGTAAGGGAGAAGAGATTATAGAAGCTCTGGATGATATTCTAACTATAGCAGAGGTCAGTTGCGATTACACACCAGCTACAAGAAAGACAAAAATAACACCCGAGAAGAAGTGCGTTAGCTTTCATGCATTGCTGTCTTCAAGCCTGTTTAAACGCCTTAAGGAAGAGTCTAAACATACCGGGTACAGCATGAACGAGATAGTCTGTCAGGCACTTGCAAAAGAGTTTGAGAATTAGGACAAACTTCCCTTTTAAAAGCATTCCCCTTTAAGCGGAATACACTATTTGAGACGCGAAAAACCCGTTCCCTTTAAGCCGAAAAACCCAGATTCCCCTTGAACCGAAATCGGCGTTCCCTTAGACCGAAATTT
>CAVACS010000211.1:0-3211 GCA_963587105.1 Anaerovoracaceae bacterium
GCTCGTATACGATGTCGTAGGCAATTTCACTGCCGGTGAAGGAGAAACCGGGAACGGGGTTGTCCTTCTCCGACGAGAGTCCGACCTTCGTAGCCTGGACGACAAGATCGGCCCATCCCTCGTATTTCGAGGCGTTCTCGAGAGAGTCGTACTGTGCGTTGTTCTTGAGTGCAAGACGGCGGGCCTTCTCCACAGTCCTGTTGAGTATCGTAACCTTTATACCCCTGTTCGTGAGTGCCCAGCATATTGCATCCGATGCCCCACCGGCACCGATTACAAGGGCCTTCCTTATCCTGCCCTTCTCTATATCATCCTCGATAGGAGCCAGGAAGCCGTAGTAGTCGGTATTCGTCCCCTTCCACATGTTGGGAACTCTGATAACGGTATTGCAGGATCCGATCTGCTTTACCTCCCTTGTAATGTTTCCGAGGTATTTGAGTACATCGACCTTGAAGGGAATCGTAACTGAGAATCCTCTCATTTTGAGCGTCTCTGCAAGAATCATGAATGACTTGATGGAATCGGAGAGGAATGGAACATAGACTGCGTTGTAGTTTATGGCATGGAATCCCGGGTTGTGGATGAGGGGGGAAAGGGAATGCATTACGGGATTGCCGACAATGCCGTATATGCCGCTTCTCTCGTCGACCCTGTCAGCACGGTAGAGCTCCTTGAGCTCCCTGACGGAAATCATGCCGGGGGCTATCTCCTTCTTCGATACAGATGAGCCGAAGGTCAGAATCGAGCCCATCTTCCTGTAGAGAATACGCGTACATACCCCCCAGTCGCCCATTCCTATGACGATCTTCGGTGTATCCATAAGCTCGGCGTTGATCCTGAAAAGCGTCAGAAGATCCTGCACAGAGTGCGGCGTCACCGCAATCTTTGCGATGTCGCCCCTCTTCGAGAGGCTCATGATGTGCGAGAAGATATCTTCCGGAACACGCTCGAAGTCATGGTACGAACGGATGATCTTCACGCCCTTCTCCCTCGCGGCATTCTCGACGTCGTTCTTCTTGACGTCGTCCTCGATGTCGACATAGGAGAACGAGCCGCCTTCGAGTGTCTTTATTATGAGAGCGCGGCGGCTTCTCTCTGTAAGATTGCACTTACCTCCGTCGGTGGAACGGCGGCATGTGAGGATCACGGGAAGATCTACAAGGGACGGAAACGAGGAAGCCTTCTTCTGCTCCTCGGGAGTAAGAAGATCAAGCCTCAGCTCACAAATATCAATATATAATCTGTTATCCCTGAACTCCCTGAGATTCTGCTCTATGGTGGGTCCTGACAAGGTAAGGCAAATCAATCTGTAACTCCCTCTCTGAATTCTAGAACAAAGAGCAGTCTCGTTCAACTACAATGAGAAAGGTTTTGCAGCCACGTATAAGCCATCAGCAGATGAAAAGCATACAGAGGGACATAGAGATGACGCCGGAGTGATCTATGAGAGAGCGCAATTGATAAGTAGAAGACAGGAGTATGCTTACATAAAATCAAAACATATCGGACATTTCTCTTCCAGAAGAGCCTCTCTTCTCCGAATCCGGAACAGTTCAAAAGGATGAAGGAAAAGGCCTCACTTTCCTCTCTTCCTCAAAGAGGATTTTACAGTTACACTCCTAGAGGAGTAATTATGAAGAACCTGCAGCTGACATCCCTCACGCTCTCATTCGGGGAGAGGGAGATACTTAAAGACGTACAGTTCAACATGAACGAAAAGACGAGAGCATGCCTCTGCGGCGCCAACGGCAGCGGGAAGAGTACGCTTCTGAGGGCCCTGACAGGGCTTATTACTCCCGACAGCATCTCCCTCTCGATAACAAAGGGATTGAGATTCTCATACCTCCAGCAGTCAGATGTCTCTCTCGATAAGAAGACCATCTATGAGACAGCAGAGGAAGGATACGCACGATTTACATCCCTGACGGACGAACTTGAGGAGGAGGGACGTAAGGCGGAAAGAGGCGGAGATGGGGCAATGGCTGCGGCGGAGAGGATCGGCGTCATCCACGACATTCTTCTAGACTCGGGCTACTATGAGAGACGTACAAGAATCGAGACGATACTGCTCGGTCTCGGATTTCTCAGGAGTGACTTCCTCCGTCCCGTCTCTGAATTCTCCGGCGGCTATCAGATGAGGGCGGCGCTTGCAAGAATTCTTGTGGAGAACCCGGACTTTTTGTTTCTCGACGAGCCTACGAACTATCTCGATATCGAGGCACTGACGTGGCTCGAGGGGTATCTCAAAGGTTTCAACGGCGGCCTCATGATCGTATCACACGACCAGGACTTCCTGGACGATCTCGTGAGCGAAGTATACGAACTTTTCAACGGAAAGCTCACCCGCTACAGCGGTAACTACACAAAGTACCTCGAAACAAGGGAGATGGAGATAAGGGAGCTCGAGAAGAAGGCCGAAAAACAGATGGAGGAGATCGAGAGGACCGAGGAGTTCATCGAGCGCTTCCGCTATAAGGCAACAAAGGCAAAGCAGGTCCAGTCGAGGGTGAAGATGCTTGAGAAGATAGAGATTGTCGAAATCCCCGGTCACCTCAGGAAGCTCCATTTCAAATTCCCGCCCTGCCCTCACTCTGCCAACGAAGTAATCAAGGTCGAGCACCTTGAAAAGGCCTACGGCGACAATGTGATATACTCCGGCTTCTCATTCCTTGTCAAGAAGGGAGAGCGCCTTGCTGTCACGGGCCGTAACGGCAAGGGTAAGTCGACGCTTCT
Source organism: Anaerovoracaceae bacterium (assembly GCA_963587105.1). Lineage (GTDB taxonomy): Bacteria > Spirochaetota > Spirochaetia > Sphaerochaetales > Sphaerochaetaceae > Ornithospirochaeta. The sequence continues at coordinate 2,734 of CAVACS010000211.1, forward strand.
GAGAATGCTGGCCGGAGTCGACGGCGGGTACGAGGGAGAGATACGCCTCGGTAACGGCGTCACGAAGGGCTACTTTGCACAGGATACCGAGAATACCCTCAACGGGGATAACAACCTTATCGAGGAACTCGAGACTGTTGCAACAACAGAGGATCAGCCGAGACTGAGAAATCTCCTAGGGTGCTTTCTATTCTCCGACGACGATGTATTTAAAAAGGTGAAGGTGCTCTCGGGGGGAGAGAAGTCGAGGCTTGCGCTTCTGAAGATTCTCATACATCCCTCGAACCTTCTACTCCTTGACGAGCCTACAAACCACCTCGATATAAACTCGAAGGATATGCTTCTCGAGGCAATAAAGAAGTACGAAGGGACTGTCGTCTTCGTATCACACGACAAGCACTTCATACGTAACCTTGCAACAAGGATCCTGTATATATCTGACGAAGGACCCCAGTTCTTCGACGGCGACTACGAATAC
>CAVACS010000212.1:0-3206 GCA_963587105.1 Anaerovoracaceae bacterium
AATATAGATATAAGGTGATGCAACTTTCACTGCATCAGTAAGTAAAAGGCAATTGAGGTTCCTCTCACGATGCAAGCATCGGAGTTTCCACCTCAATAAGGTTAAACAATGAAATCGATAGAAGTACAGAAACTCGACAATATGACACCACGCCAGATCGTATCGTCACTCGACAGATACATCATCGGACAGAATGACGCGAAGAAGACGATAGCCGTTGCGCTCCGCAACAGAGTCAGGAGAAAGAGACTCTCTCCCGAACTCAGGGATGAGGTGAGCCCGAAGAACATCCTCATGATCGGTCCCACGGGAGTGGGTAAGACCGAGATCGCAAGGAGGATCGCAAAGCTTGCATCGGCGCCGTTCGTGAAGGTCGAGGCTACGAAGTATTCGGAAGTCGGCTACGTCGGAAAGGACGTTGAGTCGATGGTGAAGGACCTCATGGCCTCCGCAGTCGCGATGGTGAGAGACGAGATGGCGAAGAGCCGGGAGAGCGAGATAGAGAGGAAGGTCGAAGACAGACTTTTAGATCTCCTTCTGCCGTCTCTGAAGATAAGTCCCGACGACAAGGCTGCCTCCGAGACGAGAGAGAAGTTCCGCTCCATGCTCAGAGCCGGCACCTTCGACGAGAAGGAAGTCGAGATGAACGTACAGGCGAAGGCAAACGTCAACATAATGGGCGGAGGCAGCATGGAGGAGCTCTCGGAGGCCATGAACTCCATCAATGCACTCTTCTCCGGAAAGGGCGGAATGCATACGAGAAAGATCACCATCAAGCGTGCACGCGAGATAATCAGGGAAGAGGAGATGGACAGGGTCATCGATCCGGACAAGGCTGTAGACGAGGCCAAGGAGAGAACCGAGGAGATGGGAATCATCTTCATCGATGAAATCGACAAGGTCGCATCCCGCGGTACGACAAGCAACACAGACGTCTCGAGGGAGGGCGTCCAGAGGGACATTCTTCCCATCGTCGAGGGAACGAGGGTTACGACGAAGTGGGGCGTCATCGACACGACGAACATCCTCTTCATCGCAGCCGGAGCCTTCAGCATGGCCAAGCCTAGTGATCTCATCCCCGAGCTCCAGGGAAGGTTCCCGCTCCATGTGGAGCTTCATGACCTCACGGGTGATGATTTCTACAGAATCCTCACAGAGCCCGACAATGCCATAACAAAGCAGTACAAGGCCCTTCTCGAGACTGAGAATGTCAATATAGAATTCGAGGATGAGGCTCTGAGAAAGATTGCAGATATCTCATACACAGTCAACCAGACCAACGACAACATCGGAGCAAGACGCCTCCATACAGTCATGGAAAAGCTTCTTGAAGAGCTGAGTTTCTCCGCCGACGAACTCTCCGGTCAGACTGTCACGATAACACCGGCATATGTCGACGAGAGACTCGGAGACATAGTAAAGGACCAGAATCTCTCGAGATATATTCTCTAGGGGAGGACAGATGCAGTACATAACGGTGACGGCCTCATCCTATGAAGAGGCGGGGAAAGAGGCGAAGAAGAAGTACGGGGATGCCCTCAGGGTGCACTCCCGCCGTGACTTCACAACCCCCGGAGGTCTCTTCACGAGAAAGCAGAAGAAGTGCGAAATAACATGCTACATCTCCTCGCAGGTGAAGAAGGATGACAGGAAGGAGGACGAAGCCGAGTTCGAGAAGGAGGCGAAGACCCCCGACCCCCTCTCCATCTCGTCATCCGAGCGCCTCAACACCGAGATACACCGCGGAACAAGTGCAGGCCTAAGGGAAGCAGAGAGACTTCTGAGTCTCAACTACATCTACGGCCCATTGAGGGAACACCTCCTCGAAAACTTCTCGTCAACTGTCGAGGAATGCCCGAGAAAACTCTCGGAGAAGATAATCGAATCGACGAGAATGGATTATGATGCGCAGATACATCCCTCGCGGGTGGTCGTCTTCCTCGGCCCCACAGGCGCGGGAAAGACAACGACACTGGCAAAAGTCGCCTATATGTATAAGAGTGCAGGGAAGAAGGTGGGTCTGATAACCCTGGACTCGTATCGTGTCGGGGCATTTGATCAGATAAAGGCATTCGCAACGGCCCTCGACATTCCTGTAAGCATGGTGGGAAGGGAGGACCAGCTCATCTCATCACTCGAGAGATTCACATATTACGATCTCATCCTTGTCGATACGATGGGGCTCTCGAGCAGGGACCTGGAACTCAATCTCCGCCTTAAGGCCATGGGTATGCAGCTCATGAGAATGAACACCACATTCTCGCTCATCGTCTCCGCATCGATGAAGGAGGAGGACATGATGAGGCACTACGAGAGATACAAGGACGATTTCAAGATCAATTCCATAATCGTCACGAAGCTCGATGAATCGAGGACGATCGGCAATGCCCTTTCGTTCTCCTACCGTGTGAACCTCCCCATCCTCTTCTTCACGGACGGACAGAAGGTCCCCGAGGACCTCGAGAAGGCATCAACGGATGCCATAGTCGAGAATCTGATAGGCTTCGGACTGGATAAGCGTGCATACCGCGGCCAGCTCTAGAGAGCAAGCTCGCTCCTGACTGCGGATAGTACCTCTTCGTCTGCTCCGGATAGATAGAGGTAGAGAGAGGAGAGGGGAATACACTCCCCGGGAGAAATGTACTCCTCTCGTGAAAAGAGCATAGTCTCCTTTCTCGTCGAATGGGAGTAGCAGATACTCCTCAGGAGTTCATCCGTCACGCTGCCGTACCATGCGATTATTTCGCCCTTTCTGTTAAGAATGGCCGCAGAGCCTCTGTAGCCGATCCCCGAGAGCGTCGAGGTGAGAATCTCCTCGTAGTTTATATCGATGGTAAGGACGAGGTCCTCACCGTAAACGCTACTTTCATTCAGTGCAGGGTAGACTGAGAGATATGAGTTGAATGCCTCCTCGATACCGCCATCTCCCTTTCTTCTGCTTACGGCCTTTCCTATGATGTCGTTCATCGAAGAGTACGGACTCACCCTCGTCGTTCTTGTCGTCAGTGTGAGAACGCTCGTCAGCGGGGAGGAGAGAAGCGCCTCCGCTACCTCCCGCAGAAGAAGTTCGGAAACGGGGAAGAATGTTTCGCCGTCCTCTATCGATGCCGTTACCGAGAGGGCGTCGAGAGACGTGAAGCGGCTGATGAAGGATGCACATTCCTGGCTCTTCTCCCCCGAGAGGAGGAGAAAGCCCTGTCCTGTGG
>CAVACS010000213.1:0-3202 GCA_963587105.1 Anaerovoracaceae bacterium
TTGAAGATATAAGGACACAGGACTACACATATGTGGACAAAACTGAATATGTGCATTCTCTTGTTAAAGATGAATTAAACAACTATTACTTCATCTCCCGTCCCCGTCGTTACGGCAAAAGTCTGTTCTGTTCTACTCTGCATGCGCTCTTTGAAGGGAAGAGGGAACTTTTCAAAGGCCTTTATATTGATTCTACAGATTATTCTTTTGAGAAGTACCCGGTAATTCATCTTAATTTTGCAGAATACAATACAACAAGCTATGAAGCTTTTTTAAATGATTTCCAGATAGCATTGATCAATAATGCCGGTCTGAACGGCATTGCGATTGAAAAGAGTGAGCCTTCGACAATGTTTACTTCATTTCTGACTAAGGCAGACAAGAAAACGGTAATCATTGTCGACGAGTACGATACTCCTATAATTCATACATATAAGGACATCAAGAAAGCAGACAGGATCAGAGAAACGCTCAGTACATTCTACAGTGTAATTAAAAATAATGACGACAAAGTGCGTTTCTTCTTCCTTACCGGCATTACAAAGTTCTCAAATATGTCCATCTTCAGTCAGATGAACAATCTTACCGACCTCACATTTGACAGGAACTTTGCATCCGCATTCGGCTATACGGATACAGAACTTCTAGATAATTTCTCCGGATATATCGACGCATATCTGATGTCGGAAGAAAGAAAGTATGAAAGGAGAGAGGATTTTCTCTCTGCAGTAAGAGCTTACTATGACGGCTATCGTTTCTCGTATGATAATTCTGTCAAAGTCTATAATCCCGTATCGGTAGGGTCTTTCTTCAATGGGGGATGCAGCTTCAAGAATTACTGGATAAATACAGGAACAAGTACCCTTGCCATGGATTTAGCAAAGAATTATCACCTGGGGAGAATCATTACCGAAGATCCGATTATAGGTCTTGATACATTTTCAACCTTTGATTACAGCAATCTTGTATCACACCTGCTTGATGAATCACAGATTTTAGCGCTCATTTACTTCACAGGTTACCTTACAATCAGGAATGGTGATGAACTTGCTCTCACCCTTACATTTCCGAACACAGAAGTCAGGAATGCATTCACACTATCGCTAATGAGACAATACTCGGGAGGCAAAGACCTCAGCGTATTCCTTGTCAAGGGACGTGAGGCCGTTAGAAAGGGCGACATAAGAGGATTGATAAAAGCTATGAATGCCTACTATGAGAAGATACCTTATGTTGTGCTCAAGAGGGAGATCGGATACCAGGCAATGTTCTACTCCTACTTCCTGCTATTCGGTGTTGAAAGAATAATCGCCGAGGAAACAACAACGCTTGGCTGCATCGACGTTCTGATTGAATCAGACGATGACGTCTACGTCATAGAGATAAAGGTTGACCAGAAGGCAGATACCGCCCTATCCCAGATTAGAGAGAAGAGATACTATGCCGGATACATCAACACAGATAAACGTATCCATATCATAGGTGTTAACTTCTCTTCCGGAAGCCGTCAAATTTCAGAGTGGAAAGAAGAGATAATCAACAAGACGAAAGATCCCGGATACCTGTCATAAGAAGAGCTGAAACACCTGCTCCCGGTATATTGAACCGGAAACCCGAACTCGAAGCAATGTACCACTTATATGCATACTGCTTTTTCCAACGATTGAGGAAATGCGAATTCTTCGTATGCAAATAAACCAGATCATCAGACCAATAAAATGGCTTAACGTCGTACCACCTCTTAGATACAAGGATGGCATAACACGTTAGAGCATCCGGAATTCTTTTCCGGAGGGGATACAATACCCCTCCTCTTTCAAGAATTAATGCCTCTTCCCTCTTCGGGAACCTTCAATTCTTTCACGGGAACAGTATCTATGATGAAGCTTTCCTCTTTTTTCTTTAAGAACCCGAGTGCATATAACGGATATGTCTTGAAGCCTTCCCCGCCCCCTGTGTTTGCATCAGCGTATTTGACAGCTTCATGGAAACCGAAGCGCGCCGGATTATTGAGGACGAACTTCATGCTTGTTGCCCTGTTGTTTGTAGATTTGCACTCCACGATTATAACGCTGCCTGATTCTTCATATACGAAATCAAGTTCCGGCGATCCACTCGGAGCATGGTAGTAAAAGAGCTTTCGTCCGGCCGACACGAAAAGCGCAGCAACAACACTCTCGAGTATTGCACCTTTATATGCTCCGAGCTCTCCGGAGAGAATCTTCGAGGGTGTATCATCATCGAGCATGGAGGTCAGAAGTCCTATGTCCGACATAAAGACTTTGAATTCACCCGCAATCTTTGCACCCTCGAGAGGAGATACAAGTTCCCGTGTATTATAAGCTCTCACAATCAGCCCTACATCCTCCAGATACTCCAGTCCGTCAGCCTTCTGTGGAGAATTACCCTTTACATCAACAAGACTGTACTGGAATTTCTTGTACTCCTTTGCCAGCTGTGACGGAACGGAAGCCAGACATGCTTCAGAACGGAGTTTCAATACTTCATTGACCTTGTCATTACCGCTGCTGTCCTTATACCTGCCGAAATCATCCCTGATTGAATTGAGTATCCTCTTCTGTATGGATCTGAGCGTTGTAATATCATGAGTGAGGAAGAAGCTGCTGACGGCTTCAGGCATACCCCCCGCAATCAGGTATTGAAGAAAAAGACTGCGCATACTCTCATGAACTGTCCGCTCTATCATCTTTCCACTCTCGAGAGACTTTGACACATAATCAAGAACACTGCGGTCAATCCCTGTATTTATGAGAAATTCCCTGAAGGAAAGAGGATACATAATCATCTCCTCCTCATAACCGACTGGAATACCTCGCGAGTACGGAGCTCTGAATCCTTTTACAGAGAGGAAACTCCCGGTTGCTATAACGTCATACCTTCCGTCGATATCCCAGTACTTGAGGGAGCTCCTTGCATCCGGACAGTCCTGGATTTCATCAAGAATGAGAAGCGTTTTACCCGGGATGAATCTGCTCTTTGTCATATTTGCTGTTATCGCCATCACCATATTGTCGACATCGAAATCTCCCGTGAATGCCGTATGTATGGTTTTATTTGCTCTTAAATCAATGTAAACAACATTATCGTAAAAGGCCTTACCGAACTCTTTTACAATATATGTCTTTCCAGTCTGACGCAAACCGCGAATCACCAACGGGTGATGCTTTCTCTTTTTCCATGA
>CAVACS010000214.1:0-3192 GCA_963587105.1 Anaerovoracaceae bacterium
GCATGGAACTATTCGCAGAGCATCATCTTCGGCCTTCCCAAGAGCGGTGTTCTTGTGCCGTATTCCGTCTTCAGGGCGTACAGTACATCATCTTTCTCGTCATTCTTCTATGACCCCGGATTCGGAATCGAGGAGACTGTATTCTCATGCATCGTCCTCTCACTTGCAGTGGCCCTCGTCTTTACCCGGGGAAGAAGGAGAGTCAGATGTTCTGCTCCTTCGGAAGAAGGACGGTGAATGTCGTCGTTCCTCCCGAGCTCTCTGCAGAGATTGTTCCCGAATGGAGATCGCATATCTTCCTGACGACGGCAAGTCCGATGCCGTTGCCTTCAGATGAGTGTGATTCATCGGCCTGGTAGAACTTGTTGTAGATACGGCCGATCTTCTCGGGGGGTATATCGGGACCGTTATTAGATACCGAAACCGAAAGGAACTTTCCCTCCTCCTTCACAGAGACAGTCACCTTCCCGTTCTCCGGCGAGAACTTTACTGCATTGTCGAGAAGGTTTATCCATACATGTTTCAGAAGCTCTCCGTCGGCCTCTATGGTGTATTCGCTGCAATCCATATCCATCTCGATACCCTTTGCTGTCCATTTCTCCGCCAGAAGAAGAACCGAGGACCTTATTTCCTCGGTGAGGTTGAAGACACTCACCCCCGTGAGAATCGTCATGTTCTCGACCTTCGTCAGAAGAAGAACGCTCGTCGCCATCGCCGAGAGCCTGAGCGACTCCTCCTCGATGATGGAGAGGTATTCATTCCTTTTTTCGCGAGAGAGGTCCTCGCTTCTCAAAAGCTTTGCAAAGCCCGCAATTGAGACTATCGGGGTCTTGAACTCATGGGAGAAGTTGTTGATGAAGTCGCTTCTCAGCATCTCCGTGTGCTCGAGCTCCTCCGCGGCCCTGTTGAAGCTCTTCTCGACCTGCTTGAATGTCGGATATTCCCCTATGGGCTTTCCGAAGTGGAGGCGTGCCTTGAAGTCTCCGTCGGCAAGGCGGTTGAGCTGGTTGATGATCCTGTAGACGGGCCTGAGGATGATGGCAGAGCCCATCGAGTTCGTGAGGATAAGGCCTATGACGAGACTTGAGCACAGGACAAACTCCATGATCCCCAAAAGTCCCACCTCATTCGTTTCGAACTCCATGACGCCCCCCTTTGTCAGAAGGTAGATGATGAGGAACGTCAGGAGCATGGCTATGCTGATGATTATGAAGACGACGAAGGAGAGGAGGAGCATCAGTGCGAGCTTGCTTGTGTGTCTCTGTTTTTTCTTCATACCTTCCTCACCGCCTTGTATCCGAGACCCCTGACTGAGGTTATCTCAAACTCATTCCAGTGTTCGAAGCGCTTTCTGAGCCTTCCTATATGGACTGTCACAGTCTCCCATCCCGTCTCGCTGTCCTCTCCCCATATCTCATCCATGAGCTGTATGCGGGTGAAGATCTGTCCAGGGTATGAGAGGAGCTTGAAGAGAAGGAGAAACTCCTTCTGCGGAAGCTCTATCTCCTCGTCCCCGCGCCTTATCGTGAATGATGAGTAGTCGAGAGTGACGTCGCCGATGGTGATTTTCTGCTCGCTCGATATCTTGGCCCGTCTCAGAAGTGCCTTTATATGCAGGAGGAGCTTCTCTGCGTCGACGGGTTTTGTTATGTAGTCATCTGTTCCGACGATGAATGCCTTCTTCTCATCCGGAGGCTCATGCTTTGCCGTCAGCATAAGGATGGGGAGCGTGCTGTCCTTCTCCCTCACCTCCGATGTGAATTCATAGCCGTCCATATTCGGCATCATGACATCGAGCACCACGAGGTCTATATGCTCTTTTGAAAGAACATTGAGCGCTTCCTTTCCGTCCGATGCCGTCAGCACAATATAGCCGGCGTTCTCGAGTATTGCCTTCAGAAGAATTCTTGTATGTTTGTCATCGTCGCAGACGAGTATATTTATCACAGCATCCTCCATGTATCAGATACGTGTTCTTTATTCTATACCAAAACGGAAAATAATGAATCCTCTCGATGCGCGAGTTTATTTTGAGTTTAGAAAAGGGTGTTATTTTCTACCCGTAACGGGCCAGCCCGTGAGGGCGGCAGCCGGAAGGAATGCCGTCAGGAGGACAATCATGAGAAAAGTAAAGGTAATCACGGATTCCTGCGCAGACCTCAGTGCTTCTCAGCTCGAGAAGTGGGATATCGACTACGCAAGGATGAATACAGTCGAGGACGGGAAGGAGTCTCCCGCGCTTCTTACATGGTCTGCTGAAGAGGCCCACAGACTCTACGAGACGATAAGGGGCGGAAAGCGCATAACGACGACACAGGTTCCCGTCGAGGAGTTCAACAGGATATTCACAAAGTATCTCGACGAGGGATATGACATTGTATACATCGCATGCTCGTCAAAGCAGAGCGGAAGCGTCAACACCGCCGCCGTTGTTGCGAAGAAGCTTCTCGAGAAGTATCCCGGGGCCAGGATCCATGCTGTCGACTCTCTCAACGCAACGATAGGAGAGGGCATGCTTGCCATGGAGGCTGCCTCTGCGGCGAAAGAGGGTATGGATGCCGATACTGTCAGGGACCGCATCCTGAAGATAAGAAAGACAGTACAGGAATTTGCGACAGTCCATACACTCGAGCACCTCAGAAAGTCGGGACGTGTCTCCGCATCCTCCGCATTCTTCGGCAATCTCATGGGAATCAAACCGATTCTGATTGCAGATGCAGCCGGCGCACAGGCTGCCTTCAGAAAGGTGAAGGGCAGAAGAAAGTCATTCGAGGAGATAGTCTCTCTTCTCAAGGAGAATATCGTGAATGCTTCCGATCAGACTGTCTACATCGCACACGGCGACTGCTCTCCGGATGAGATAAAGGAGCTCGTGGACCTCGTTGAAAAGGAAATCAAGCCGAAGGATATCTCAATCGGATTCATCGGACCCATCGTCGGAGCATCGACAGGACCGGACACGATCGGTGTGTGGGCATTCGGAAGAGAAGTGACATACAGGGCTGAATAGGAATTAGGGAGATTATATCAATAACCCACGGGGCAAGCCCCGGAGTTCCCGCTGACAAGGAGTTTAACAATGGATAAACCGCAGACGATAGATGGAAAGCTGATGGCGAGGATGATCAGGTCCGGAGTGGAGGATCTCAGAAGGAACGTCAAGAAGGTCAACGACCTCAACGTATTTCCGAT
>CAVACS010000215.1:0-3174 GCA_963587105.1 Anaerovoracaceae bacterium
GATGATTTCTATGATTCAACAGGTCACTATAACGCACTCGATAATACGATAAACGACCAGGCGGCCCTCATAAGCCAGATAGGGACACTGGGAAACGTGCACACCTATGCCTTTATCAGTCATAAAGGCAGAAGATACGTCACCACACCCGATAAAACACCCCTCTTCAATCCGGCAGACAGTAAATGCAATAAACTGGAATCCCCGGAAGACGAGGCATTCGATCACTTTGAATACGAACCATCCTCCGCGGAGACAAAAGCATGGACAATGGATGATGTACTCGATACAGTGGGGAATCTCCACACAGGAGAGAACGACATCATAATATTCACATACTCCGGTCACGGCGAGGAGAAAACAGGTGCCCTCCTGACAAACTGCAGAGGAGAGGATAATTACGATACGATGAACAAGGAGGCCGTCATCGAAGCCTTCTCCTCGATATCGGGAAAGAAGCTCTTCTTCCTTGATTCCTGCTATTCGGGAAACTTCATATCGGAAAGCACACTCAATACACTCGATACATTCACAACAGATGAAGACGAATACGAAGGTGAAGACTACATAACAGCGATAAAGTGCAGCACACTGACGAAGACGACAGACACCACCCCTTCCCTCTGGATAATGGCGGCGTCCGGACGCAGGCAGAAGGCGAATGACTCGGGAGACGGTACAGACTCCGCAATACAGGATCACTACGGCGCCTTCACCTACTACCTTCTCCAGGCCCTCGGATACAACATGGACAGGAACAAGAGCGAGGAGCGCACATCCTCCCTCACCTTCTACTCCATCTACTCCTATATAATGGCGTCCTTCCCTTCATCCGAGATCACAAGTCAGACTCCCCGTACCTCCCTCAAGAGGCTGGACGTTAAACTGCGTTAAAAAAGCGGGCTGTCAGAGAGATCAACAGCCCGTTATGAAAGAGAAGCCATAGCTCAGGTTGCAGCAATGATTGTTGCCTTGATATAGCCGACGAACTGGATATCGACACCCCATTGCGGTATAGCGGTACCATCTGTATCTTTTGACGCCGGGTTAATTGTCATCGTGATAGCAAGCGGCGACGTATAAACGAAATCACCTCCAGTTGTTGTCTTTGCAGGATTGAAGGTGATGCTCCGCGCATCATCAGTCGCGGGCTCCAATCTGGGTGAAGGATTTTCATTAGTACCAAAACTCAAATGTCCAACCTCACTACCTTCGCCTCCTTTATCTTTAATCACAACATCGAAATTGATTCCGTTATTTTCACTTTCCTCTGCAGTCTTTGTTGCTCCCTGGCTCTCTATACTGGCACACCAGAGCATGAAGGTAGAATCGTGATCGGTGCTTTCATTCCCGACAAAGGTTATCTTGATGCGGACATCATTCGAGCTCTGCTTAAGCCAGTGAAGGTAGACAATGCTTGTAACAGAACTTGTTTCAGTACTTGAAGCAGAGATAATCGGGAATATATGAAGGGATATCTTATTTGTAACCGTATCACTGGCATTCTTTGTAAACCAGACACTGTCCGTACCGTTTCTCCTCAGCAGCAGGGTGAAGGGAAAGTTGTACGCGTCATCAGCAGAGACGCCGCCGACAATTGTTATAAGAATAATCAATAAAGCAAATAACCTTTTCATAATCAACTCACCGTGGAGATACTGAGAGTGAACGTCTCCTGATATTCATTCCCCGAGGGTATATAAGGATTCGTATATTTCGACGGATCTATGACAACACTGAACTTCCATGATCTTACTCTAGGATCAGTAAATCCCGTTACTCCTTCTGTCAAAGATTCTTTGTATAAAGTCTCATCTGTCGTTTTAGTTCCTTCACTAAACGTTATACTGCTGGTCGTCATTGTAGCACTGGAGTTATTCATCGCTGTGACAGACCCGGAATAGTTTAATGTCGAAGGTTCTGAGTCTCCTGTTATTCTTTCGAGGCCGGTTGAATTGGATGACAGCTTAACCTCAAGTGCATACGGCACGAATGAGATAACATATATATAAGCCTCGTTACTCTCCCATTTTCCGGTATTGGGGTTGAAGGAGAATGCAATGTTATTGATTGTTTCCGGAACAATTGATGACGTTATGGCCTTTCTCGTAACCCCGATATAAACAACATTCTTGACAGTTGCGGAGAGTCTCAGCGTCTCTCCGGTATCAGCATGGAGTGCAGAAACAAGAAGCAGGAGAATGAGGATAAAAACAGCAGTCTTCTTCATGACTTATCCTCCAGCGTCAGCGTTACGGTGGCAATTACACCGTTCGTCGGATATTGCTTCACTTCAGCATTGAATATTACCTGGCTGTTATCGTGATAAACAGCAATAACATCAGCAAAGGTAGCCAATGTAACACCGCTGTCGGCAGATACAAAGGTTGTTTTCTTATCAGTAGATGTACCTGTACTAGCATTGTAAGTATATTCCGTATACACACACCTCACAGTGCTTCCGTCAGCAGGTTTCACGGTAAGAGTCAAAGTCTTTGCTTTATTAAAGGAACAGTACCAGTAGACAAATACACTTGTTGTATAGTTGTAAGAAGTATTAGTGAAAGAATAATCCTTTGAAGTTACGGTACCACTTGAGTCTGAGGTACCTTTCTCCATTGTCACGGAATCATTATTGAATGCAGTCTTGTTAAGACCGGAAGTGGTAATCTGAGTCGGAACCTTCGAGAACCCGATATCTGAATAGAGGACACCTTCTTCACTTCCTTCAAAGGTAACGTAAAAAGTTGATGTAGTAGTCTGCCCTGTGCCGTTCGGCTCCCATTTTTTAGGATCAACCAACTTCTCCGCAATTGTCTTATCAGCGTAAAGCGGAAGCAGCAGGAAGAGCATTATAGATATTATAAACATCAGTTTCTTCATGACTGAGCCTCCGCTTTAATCGTAAATACGATGGTATATGACGCACCATAGATCTTATCGAGAAGATCCTCCGTTTCGACAGAGATCTCCTTCGAACCTGATGTAACAGAAGAAGAAGAAGAAGTTGAAGCAGCAACTGTTGCAATCACATCAGGACTAGTTATTCCGCTGTCATCTTTCTTGACTGTTATGCTTAGACCATCCGGAACAATCCAGGAAAGAGAAATTTTCATTGCTGTTGTATTATTTCTCACAATCCAGTAAGCATAGAACGAGCCGGATGCAGTCATG
>CAVACS010000216.1:0-1843 GCA_963587105.1 Anaerovoracaceae bacterium
TGACCCCGGATCCGGGGCTGTGATTATTCGATGACTATTGCGTAGATGTAGATTCCGCTCTTGGCAGATCCGATTGTATAGGTGCCGTCCTTCTCGATTGTGAAGCTTCCCGTTCCTGCTGTGTTGTCGGCAGTTGCGGGAGGTGCCGCAATTGTCTGGATGGCAGTTGCGTCAGTGGGGGTGAAGAGTACGAGAACTCTTTCGTCAGTCTTGCTCGAAGAGTTGAGGTAGACAGTGACACTCTCGCCTTTCTTTGCCTGGAATGTTATCGAATAGACCTCGTTAGTTCCAGCTCCGTTTAGCTTGATACGGTTGTTGAAGATCTCTCCGTCGGGAGCTGTTCTTTCGTCCATCTCCTGGATCTCTGCAGCCTTGCTGCTTGTTGCGTTGATCGTGAAGCCGTCGAAAGTCACAGGCGATGTGTACTTTGCCGGATCCAGGTCGTTTGCAGAAATGAAACCCTCTGCAAAGAGAGCTGCTGATATGAGCAGTGCAAGTGCTGCTGTGGTGATGATTTTCTTCATTGTAATCCTTCCTTTTGTATTACTATCGTACGATAAGACAGCGAAATATAGAAAACTGTTTTTGAATAAAAACGTTTTGGTATATGCCAGAGAAGTAAGAAAAAATGACCGGGGCCGTAAAACAGTCGCTCAAAGATGAATCATGAGCTCGTTCCTCGGCGCTGAGCCGGGAGGATTATCGGCTCGGATGTATCCCCGTGCGCAGTAATCCGAAAACCCGGATGCGTATTCATGAAGCGGACGACGAGAGTGTGTCCCTGACCATGAGATATGTGCCCCCTGCCATTATGACGAGAGCAATGACATACCTGAGGGTGATACTCTCATTAAGGATGAAGAACGAAAGGATGGAGCCTATGAAGGGGTTCACGGCATAGAATGAGCTTGTACGGCTCGCTCCTATATCTTTCTGGGCCCTTATGTAGAAGAAGATACTGAGGCCGTATGCCACACTCCCGAGTGCTAGGACAAGGAGTATGTACTTGAATGCGGGAAAGGATTCTCCTCTCACGAGTGCCACGACAAGAGATCCCAGGCCCGAGAATATGCCCTTGATGAATACTATCAGGTAGGTGTCACACCCCGAGAGCATACGGGTGCAGTTGTTCTCGAAGCCCCAGCATAGAGTAGCCAGGAGGACAAGAAGAAGCGACGGTGAGAACTCCATAGTGTTTTCGAAGGAGAGTGAGAGCACTGCCGTAGCTGTCGATATTAGAGCTACGGCCGCCCATCCTCTCTTCGATATCGCCTCATGAAAGAATGCTGATGCTATAAGGGATGTGGCGACTATCTCGAAGTTGTTGACGAGAGCGGCAAGGGATGCGGAGCTCGCCTTCAAGCCGAGCATCAGGAGTATCGGCGCCGCTATGTCGAGCAAAACCATGGCAGAGACGTATGGCACGTCGCCCGCGTTGAGCTTCCCCCTCTTCTTTGTCTTTCTTTCACCGAAGAGCGAGAGCAGCGCCATCATAAGACCGGCCCCGAGATATAAGAGGCCCGCCATCATGCATTCCCCGACGTTCTCTAAAAGGATCTTTGAAAGCGGTATGTTTATTGAATAGCAGACTGCGGCGAGCAGAGCCAGAAGTATTGCCGTTCCTTCTTTTCTTCTCATGCTACTCATTATATTTTCCTTTGACCCTGTATTTTCAACTTTTATTTCATATTCCCGTTCGGGATTACATATGTCTTTGCATATTCGAGCTCTTTTGATATTCCCGTACGGGAAGATTACATCAGAAAAACCACCAATCGGGGACAAAAGAGGATTTTTCATTGAAAACTGAGGTGAAATCATTATAGATTTCTTCAATCACAGG
>CAVACS010000216.1:1853-3144 GCA_963587105.1 Anaerovoracaceae bacterium
GGAATATGGTTCTGGATGTATATGTGTCAGGTAAACTCTCGGGCGTGCTGGAGTCCGGTAGGAGTGGAATAACCTTCAGATATCTGGATGCTTCTTCTCTTCCCCTTTCTCCGTCCCTGGAGGTGAGAGAAGAGAGCTGGAATGTGAGAAATGTCCTTCCGTTCTTCTCGAATCTTCTTCCCGACGGATGGGAGAGAGAGCTCCTCTCCCGGGCATTGAGACTCAAGGAAGGTCAGACGCTCCCTCTTCTCTCCTCTGTCGGCCGTGATGCTGCGGGAGCCGTCTCCATACTCCCGCACGGCATGCCTTACAAGGATGGGGCCGGATATACTGAAGTGACAAGAGAAAGGATAGCGGGAAAGATCAGGAAGAGAGATGAGGAGAGCTTCCTTATCTGGAACAGCGGTGTTCATGTAACCATTTCGGGAGCACAGAGCAAGATGTGCTTCTTCCGTGATAACGGAAAATGGTATCTTCCTCAGGAAAGCTCTCTGACGAACACTATAGTCAAGCCTCACGTAAGCTATGCGGAAAATGAGGTGATCGTAACAAAGCTTGCCTCTCTCTGCCGTTTTTCCGTTCCTGAAGTCGAGCTTGTTATCTTCGACGGCGAAAAGGCCGCAGTTTCTTCACGCTATGACAGAAAAAACGGGAAACGCATTCATCAGGTCGATATGTGTCAGCTGGCCCGTATACTTCCCGAAAACAAATATGAGTGTGACGGCGGCCCGGGGGTCAAGACAGTCTCTGATATTATAGCCCGTTACTCGTCATTCCCCGAAGAAGACGAGCGAGAATTCAGACGAATGCTTATCTTCAACTTTCTCTCAGGCAACGCAGACGCACATGCGAAGAACTTCTCGCTTCTCTATTCTGAAGATATGACATCGCTTCGCCTTGCACCGTTTTATGACCTTGTAAGTACGGCTGTCTATCCCGGGTTTGAGAGAAACCTCTCGATGAAGATAGGTAAGAGAAGGAATATGGATACATTAATACGCGAGGATTTTCTTGCAGTCGAAGGTATGGACGAAGAACTTCTTGACGAGACGGCTGAGACTTTCTCGAACGCCCTTCTTAAGATGGAAGACGAATATGGAGGCAATGAGCTTTTCGAGAAAATCAAGGCTCAATCGCTATCACGTCTTGAGCACCTCAAGAGGTGAGATTATACTGTGGCGGTGGCAAACGGCGAAGAAGATCTCATTGAAAAGAACAAGGGGAGAAGAAAACCTCTTCCCGAGAAAAGGTACAATCGATGGTCGTCCTCATTCGGTGAGGAGGACAGTGA
>CAVACS010000217.1:0-3135 GCA_963587105.1 Anaerovoracaceae bacterium
AAAGGAGATTATGTTTGATTCGGCGGACGTCGAAAAATATCTGGATTTCAAGACACTCATGTCTGTTAATACTGATGCAACAGTAAAATTGAAAGAGGTTTTCGAGAAAGCGGATGCAGACGAGAAGGTGAAGGGATCTATCAAGCTGTATAGAGAAAATCTCCGCAGTGAAAAGCTTAAGGAAAACTTCGAGACAGTGATGTCAGATAATGACGGCTTCAAGAAATCAATAGGAGGCATAATTGAAAGTTCTCTTAAGGGACAATGTGCATGGCAGGTCGCAGAGAGAACAAACTGGTTCGGTCAGATAAATGAAAAAACCGATAAGGTTGATATAATGCTTGCCAACAACTGTATTCTTCACATAGAAGCAGCTGAAGCGAATTCAAGTGAGATTAAGTTCAGTATCGATAGAACAACCAGGACTGGTGAAACAGGAAAAGAGCAGACAGAAAGGGTAACAGGCAAATGGAACATCGGTCGGCAGTATTTCCCGCAGGAGGGTGCGGTGCTTGCTGCGAGTTTTGCAAGAGACCTTATGAACAATCCGCATCTGTTTACTCTGGAGAAATTAGAGCATTTCAACGAGCAGAAGAACAGGACTTCCAGTAAAGAAATACCGGACAGTTCAGGCATAAAGAGGGAGATAGAAAAAGCCGTTGCAGAAACCACTGACACAATAGGCAGAAATGGATATGACTGTCTCAACAGTTGGAACGATATTCTGATAAAGGCATCGACATTATCTGGAAACAGCTGGAATACCCCGGAAGAAAAAGATAAAGCAATTGAAGTTCCTTTCTCAGCAGATTCCAGAGCTATGTTTGAAATTGATAAGGATGCAAATGAAATAAATGTAATGTTCATAAGGCCTTTGAGCGAGAATGAGATTGCATCTATGCCGACATATTCTCCTTTTTCAAAAAACGGTAAGGCAGGCGTTGTTCAGAAAGTAGTAAATGGTACTATGACATTTAAAGGGGCAATTGAACTTCCATCAGAATGGCAGGGCGAACAGTCTGTCACCAAGGAGAAAATTGTTCAGTATTTAACAAATGCCATTAAAGAAGGGAAGGTAAAACCAGAAGGAACCTTTATAGAGGCCCTTACACCAAACGGAAAATTTACCAAAAATCACATTTACGAAAATGAAGTAAGGCCGAGAGAGAAAGAAAAAGACACTCCGGCACAGGACAACAAAAAGGGAAAGAATCCAAGAAAGAGATTAACAGGAAAAGGTGGCAGAGCAGATTAAGCATCTCCCGAAAAAAGAAGCGCTCTCGATTGAGGGCGCTTTTGTATGGGTTAAGGATTGTAGGTGAAGAAGAGTTTACGCCCGCAGATGATAGATGTTTTGCCGTCTCTGTCGGAAAAGTACACATTCTCACCAAGCTCTTCTCGGAGCTGGTTAAGTTTTACCTTTGCTTCAGTCTTAAAGTCTTCCGCATACGGACTTCTGTCTCTTGAGCAGGCGTAATACTGTTCGATCGCCATACACGCCTCTCTAGCGATAGTTTTTTCTTCGTTAGTCAATTGAAAGCCTCCTGAATTTTATACTCGAGCGATGACATAGGAGCGGTGATCAAGAAACGCCGACCGTCTGAAAGCTCGATGTACTTACCTGTATCAGAGCGATAATAGGCAGTTATATGATTAACATTGATATTCAAAGGCCCGAGAAGAAAACTTCCCGCAGGCCCAAGCCAATCTTTTGGAATTTCCACAAATCCTCTCATAGCGCTATCTCCATATGGCCGAATTTAAAATCGATTAAGAGTTTATCCCCGGCAATTTTAATATCGTCGATCTTGCAAGCCAGGTCCAATTTTACAATCGGCAAAACCGGAAGTTCATTTATATGGCCGCGGAAAGAGAATGCTTTGTCTGTTAAAGATATCTCTCCGGTTCCAGCCTTCTTTAATAGGAATAAATTTCCAAGCCAGTCGTCGATAATGGCTTTTGTTACTATCCAGCCATTCTGTTCAAGAACGTCTATTATTTCCCCTGTTGTCATAGTAAAACCTCAATGCTGATTGTTCTTTCCCCTTTTCAATTATATTTGTTCCAAGCCGGAGCCACCGCAAAGCGATTTCTCCGAGCCGGAAAGACACAATTGCCGGCGTGGAAAGGGTAATTTTCATAATTTTTCTCTTCTCCGACGCCGTCGCAATTTTTTAATCACCGCAGAGACCTTCTCTCATAAGGTTTTCAAGAACAACAAGTGTTGCCTTTACGTCTTCAAGAGAGTCGTGTGCTCCGAAGTCATATCCGTAATGTTCAGCTGCCTCAACGAGCTTTGCGGCATATCTGCCGTTACGCCATACTCCATAGTGTTTGACATACAGCTTCATGACGTCAACTGCTACCATGTGCTTTGTGCTGAGCCCGCTCTGGTTGAGCATTTTAATGTCGAATGGAATGTTGTAGCCGACAATACATTTGTAGTTGTTGAGGAAATTCTGAAGATTCCGGCGAGACTCGCTCATTGTTTTGCAGTTGCTGACCATTGCAGGTGAGATGTGGTTAATAGCTTCAGCCTGTGGCCATGATGTTTTGTTTTCCGGCTTCAGGAAGACATTGAGAACTTCTCTGCCGTATCCGTCGATACCTGAAAGCTGGATAATTTCATCATCTTCACGAAATCCAGTGGTCTCAGTATCGAGAACAATTACTTCTTCGGGCTTGAAGCCCTTAATTCTACTTTTTCTATCAAGCATTAAATAAACTCCTATTCTGTCCACACTTTCAAGACGTTTCTGAGTTTACGCAGAACATCTATATTAAGTTTTTCCGGGACAGTTCTTTCTGATAACAATATTTCATCCCAAGGAGAATCCTCGGTGGAAACCATGGTACGTATACCGTTCTCTCCGCTCATCTTCTTGAGCTCACTTTTTACCCTTGCTGCATCTTTTAATGACGCAAAAGAGTTGAGTCTGACGTGAAGGATACTCACCGGTTTAGCAGCAAGTGCCTCGGGGCTTGTAATTTCATGTACTCTGAACTTGACTTCGTCTGTCTTCTGATCTCTGACAAATGTTCCTTTGGCAGCTATTACAGAGTTTTCTTTAATCAGATATGAATACTTGTCATATTCCTCTCCGAAAAGTCCTGTTTCAATAGCCCCGTCGGCAG
>CAVACS010000218.1:0-3124 GCA_963587105.1 Anaerovoracaceae bacterium
ATGCACTGAGGCTAATCAACAAGGATATGCTCACTTTCGTTTACATACCCCGGGATTTATCCCGTGGGTTGTTGATTCTCCTGTCGAGTAGATATACGACAAGGAACAGTATGGAGATTGTAACAGGAAGAAGGGGCGAGAAAGAAGTCTTTTCAGTGTAGAAAAGCGGGGCTCCCGTGACTGTCGTGCCCTTCATGCCGACAGCCGTGACCGAAAAGATGTTGTTGGCATAGTGCATCGCCCATACGGTGAGGTATGAGTGCTCATACTGTCCGAGAAGGGACGAGAAGAAGCCCCATAGAAAATAGGTTACTATCGGGATTAAAGGCTTATGCGTTGTCACCTCTGCGTTGTATAGATGGGGAAGGATGAAGAGGATGCCCGAGATCAGGGCCAGCGCCAGCTTTTCCGCCGTTCTCCGTTCCTCTCCCACGGGAGAGAATACCCTCTCGGGAAGTGCTCTGAAGAGAGCCTCCTCGAGAAGGGTCTGCGGAAGGAAGAGAATGAGCGAGAGAAGTAAAAACAGAATCTTCATTCCCGCACTGTCGGCACTGTTTACGACGCCCTCTTTTCCCTCAATCAGCTCAGCTGTTGTATAGACGGCTGTTGTAAGAAGGACAATCAGGATAAACCTTCCCGCATTTTTTTCCTTCCCGCATACGAATGTGACGACACTCATACAAAAGAGCTTACGGAGAAAGAGCCCGAGAGTAAGGAGCATGACGATATGTCCGGTGAATACCGAAATGAAGATGCCGGCCCTGTTTTCTGCAAAGAAGGGAAAGTACGAGAGCGCGAGGGATATGAATCCTCCCACAATGAGTCCCGTAAAGAGTGTCATGACGAGGATAAAGAGGTAAACGGCCCGCAGCCTGTTTTTAGTGCTAAAGGTTCTCAACGGCCCTCCTTATTCTTTCCAGGGCTTTTCTTACTTCCTCGAGGCTCGTTCCGTAGTTGAAGCGTACGAATGTTCTGTACTGTCCTCCGAACCAGCTGCCGTCGTTCATCGCCGTATCTGCTTCAACGCCGAAGAAGCGGGAGAGAAAGCCTCCTCCTTCTCCGCCCCTGTAGCGGAGGGGATCAGAGAGAACTTTTTTCTCTATCCGGTCATAGACGTCCGAGCAGTCAAGGAGTGTCACGAACGAGCTTCCTCCCTTCACCTTTCTGATTCCGCAGGGGTGCTCGTCAAAGTACCGTTCGATTTCGTCGGAGTTTCTCTTGAGATAGAGGCAGAGATCCCTGTTGTAGTCGTCGCACTCCGTGTAGGCCGAGCTCATCATCTCGCCGATGAAATATCCCGGCGTTGTGAGCCACAGTGCTTCCTCTCTTGCCTTCCACACTCTCATGATATCGGGATCGGAGAATACGGCGAATGCCGAATGCTCCCCCGCGAGATTGAAGGTCTTCGAAGGCGCCATGAACGTTATGCACTTCGCTTTCTCTTTCCCTGCCGCCTTTCCCATCGGTATGTGGGTAAAGCCCGGATGTGTAAGGTCTGCGTGTATCTCATCGGAGATGACGGGGATACCGTACTTCCTTGCGATCTCGAGTACACCCTCGAGCTCCTTCTCTGTAAATACGATACCCGTCGGGTTATGAGGCGAGCAGAAGAGAATCATCGAGGACACAGAGGCCGCTTTGTCGAGCTTTTCAAGGTCGAGGGAGAATTCCTTTCCGTCGTAATCAAGCTCAAGTTCCTCCATAACTCTTCCCGAGAGTGTGCAGAGCTCCCTGAAAGGCTTATAGGTGGGTGAGGGGATGACTATCCTCTCTCCCTTCTTTGTAAAGCAGTCGATTGCAGTTGCGATGCCGTGCAGAAGTCCCATCGAGAACGAAATCATCTCCGGCTCCACACTCCAGCTGTGTCTGCGCATAAGCCACGAAGCGAATATCTTTTCAAGATTGTCGAATGCCGGATAGCCGTAGACGCCGCCTGACGCCGTATTCTCTGCCGTCTTGATGATTGCAGGTGCAGCATAGAAATCCATGTCGGCCACCCAGAATGGCAGGGCATCCCCGTTGGAGGCTATCGACGAGACAGCCTTCCTGTTCCATTTAACGCAGTTTGTACTTCTTCTGTCGGGAGTATTGTCGAATACGCTCATATTCTCTCCTATGGCAAGATAGTAGAACTTTGTTTCTGCTCTGTCTAACGAGAAATTATGGATTTGCAGAGTCAGTGAGAGAGAAGTAACTGTCATTTATGACACTTTGTCTGCGTTCTTTTACACTTCGGCGGGAACAGGGTTGACGGTACTCTCACATCGGGTATATTGAGAGCAACCACGTTTCAGGGGGGAGGAAAGTTTCACATCCCACTCCAATGCGACACCTCCCCCTTTTTATGTGGTTTCCGCCCTCCGCTTTCCCTTTTTACTCATAGCCTCTTTCTCCTGTCCGGTATTATCATTATGAAGCTGTCGCTCTGACTGACCGCCGGAGAATATTATAACTCATCATTGAGGAGGAGCAGCTGTAAGTAAAACAGGGGATGTTACAAAAGTCAGAAATCGAGCAATACCTCCAATGCTGTTGAATCAAGAAAATCAGCAGCTTTCTGAGCCTTGGAATTTCACAATAGTTAACGAGTCATGATGTCAGAAGTCATGGCTCTTTTCCTTATGCCATGATACCCAATCTTTGGAAGTTTGGTTGCAATTACAAGAGTTATTGCGCATTCATATGGCCGGATTGTCTGTCATGAATCCCTGACGCACCAGTATCCGTTTTTGTTTGCACCTTTTCTTTCCAATAAACCTTTTGACGTCAGCGACGATATTATCCTCTGGACAGTCCGCTCGGACTTATCAAGTTTCAAGCTGATTTCCTTCTTCGATATACTCATGTCTGACGCTATCAGCTTCAGAACGATTTCCTCCTGCTTTGTAAGTTTTTCATCCATCCGGACGTCGAGACGGATATCAGGTCTGATAAATTCAAAGAAAAAGCCATAAGAATCCTTCCTGTAATCCCATGAAACTCCGTTTTCAAGACACAATGAATTCACTCTCTGAAATCCTGTTCCTGATTTCTCAACATCCTTACTTCTGAACAGGACATCCAGAATCAACCTGTTTCTCTTTATAGACGCCATGTTTTTGTTTATGAAGTCATATGGAGTCAG
>CAVACS010000219.1:0-3080 GCA_963587105.1 Anaerovoracaceae bacterium
CCTGATTGGAACCCCCCTGATTGGACATTCTGATACCTTTTTGACAATTGGAAGCTTTAAAAATGAAAACGAAGCACTCGCTTGCTTGAAGTATGTTAAAACGAAATATGCAAGAGTCATGCTTGGGGTCTTAAAAGCTACTCAACATAATCCTGCTTCCACTTGGAAATACGTTCCACTTCAAGACTTCACATCCTCCTCCGATATCGACTGGAGCAAGTCTATCCATGAGATTGATGAGCAGCTCTATAAGAAATATGGGTTGGATCAGCATGAGATTGATTTCATCGAGACTAATGTTAAGGAGATGAACTGATGGCAAGGAAAATATCACTTAACACAAAGACTGTTATCAATCCGATGATCTATGCCTACACCACCCCTGAGATCAAACGTCACGACGGCTGGACTAAAATCGGCTACACAGAGCAGGAAGTAAAGAAACGCTTGGAAGAACAGACTCATACTGCCGACGTCGAGTATAAGCTTGAGTGGCATAAGCCCGCGCTCTACGACAACGGCGAATAT
Source organism: Anaerovoracaceae bacterium (assembly GCA_963587105.1). Taxonomy (GTDB): domain Bacteria; phylum Spirochaetota; class Spirochaetia; order Sphaerochaetales; family Sphaerochaetaceae; genus Ornithospirochaeta. The sequence continues at coordinate 529 of CAVACS010000219.1, forward strand.
TTCCGCGACTCGGACTTTCATGCATATCTTGTCAAAAACGGCATAGAGAGAAGCAAGGAGAAGAACAACGAATGGTTTCATATTCTCCCTCAGCCTGCAAAGAATATGCTGTACGACTTCAAAGAGAATCGTGGAGTTTTATCGACTGGGGACGTTATCGACTACACGCTGCGTGACGAGCAGGATGAAGCGGCGGGAAAAGCAGCAGATTACTTTTCCCGTCATGAAAAGGGACAGTTCCTCTTCAATGCCAAACCGCGTTTCGGGAAGACGCTGACAACATACGACCTCGTAAAACGCATGAATGCAACAAACGTCCTCATTGTCACAAACAGACCTGCCATTGCAAACTCGTGGTATGACGACTATGTTAAATTCCTCGGAACACAATCGGGCTATCACTTTGTAAGTACTGTAGACAGTATCGAGAATAAGCCGTATGTAGTTTCGAGGGAAAAATACCAGAAGCTGAAAAACGAATCACTTTTCAGTGCATTCACCGGGTGTATTGAATTCGTATCTCTCCAGGATTTGAAAGGCTCTATCTACTTCGGCGGAAAATTCGATAAACTCAAAGAAGTTGCTGAGGAGAACTGGGACCTGCTTGTCATAGATGAAGCTCACGAAGGCGTTGACACATACAAAACAGACGTAGCATTTGATCATATCAAGGCAAAGTTCAAGCTGCACCTTTCTGGAACGCCCTTCAAAGCCCTCGCCAACGACAAATTCAGCCAGGATGCAATCTATAACTGGACCTATGCCGACGAGCAGAAAAAGAAGAGAGAGTATGTTCCCGAGCCCGGGTCTGACAATCCTTATGCAAAATTGCCGCAGCTCAATATGTTCACTTATCAGCTGTCGGAGATGGTTGATGCCGAAGTTTCAGCCGGGATAAATATCGACGGAGAGAACAGAGAGTATGCTTTTGACCTTAATGAATTCTTCTCTACAAAAGGTAACGGCTCATTCAAATATGATGAAGAGGTAGACAACTTCCTTGACGCTCTTACTACTCAGGAGAAATTCCCCTTCTCCACCCCGGAGCTCAGAGATGAGCTGAAACATACGCTGTGGCTTCTCAACAGAGTCAGCTCGGCAAAAGCACTTTACAACAAGCTGAAGAAACATCCTGTCTTCAAAGACTATGAGATTGTTCTTGCTGCAGGGGACGGCAGAGTCGATATCGAGGAAGATACTGTAATTGAAGACAAGGAAATCAAGAAGGCTTTTGATAAGGTCACTTCTGCCATCAGCAGGTTCGACAAGACTATCACGATATCTGTCGGGCAGCTGACAACGGGAGTAACAATTCCAGAGTGGACAGCAGTATTGATGCTCTCATCTCTCAAATCCCCCGCCCTCTATATGCAGGCAGCGTTCCGTGCACAGAACCCGTGTACTTTCCGTATAGGGAAAACGCAGTATAGGAAGGAGAACGCTTATGTCTTCGACTTCGATCCTGCACGTACGCTTTCTATCTTCGAGCAGATTGCAAACGGACTATCCGGCGATACATCGGGAGACAAAGGTGATTCTGATACCCGTAAGAGACATGTCAGGGAGCTTTTGAACTTCTTCCCTGTAATAGGAGAAGATGAAGAGGGAGAGATGATTGAACTTGATGCTGAAAAAGTTCTGTCCATCCCCCGTAAGCTCAAGAGCGTTGAGGTTGTGAAGCGCGGCTTCATGTCGGACTATCTCTTCCAGAATATCGGACATATCTTCAATGCACCGTCCACTGTCCAGGAGATGATTTCAAAGCTGCAGGCTTTCAAGGAACCGGAGCTGCCGGATACAGAAGATCTCCAGCTTGATGAGAACGGAGATGTCATCATCGACGAAGAAAAGGTTGTCGGAACAGCTGCCGATAAATTCGGAGAGAAGATCTACGACAAAGAACAGCTTGAAAGCGACCTCTTAGACATTATCTCAGATGAAGAAGAGAAAGCGGAAGAAGAGAAATCGAAGTCGGAAGAACAGAGGCATCTGGACTTGCTTCTCGATAAATTCAATACGGGGATAGTACAACCTGCTTTGGAAACTGCCGATAAAGAATATGGAGAAGAATTATCTGCTTCAGAGAAAAAGAAGCTCGTCCGCAACATAAAAGCGCAGAGTGAAACGGCCGTCAAAAAGCTTTTCGGAGAGCATGAGATACAGAAGAAGATAATCGAAAAAGAAAGAAATGAACGCCTTGAAGAAGTATCAACAAAGGCAGAGATTGAGAGAATCAACAGGGAATGCGACGAGAAAAAAGAAGAGGCAAAGAAAGGACTTGAGAAAGCTCTGACTGAGGCTGTAACTCCTCTTATGAAAGATATCGGGGAAACTATTGTTCTTGCGGTGGAAACGAGTAAGAAGGAAAAGCAGAAGGAAGAGATCAATTCTTATATCAAGGACCACCTCAGAGGTTTTACCCGCACTATTCCTTCTTTCCTGATGGCATATGGTGACGAAAACACGCGTCTCAGTACTTTCGAGAAAAACATCCCTGACAATGTATTCATCGACGTGACGACTCTTGAAAAGAGAGAATTCATCCTTCTCCG
>CAVACS010000220.1:0-656 GCA_963587105.1 Anaerovoracaceae bacterium
TGGGCTTTGTATCTATCATGTCTCCATCACGCATAACAGTGACGGAATCACAGATTTCCATAATTTCATCCAATTTATGGCTTATAAAGATAATGGATATACCACTACCTTTTAATTTCATTATTATTTTGAAAAGATTATTAATCTCTTCTCTTGTGAGTGCAGTTGTCGGTTCATCAAAGATAAGAAGCTTCGGATTGTTATTCAAAGCTCTTGCTATAGCCACCATCTGCTGTTTTGCAATGGGAAGCTCGCCTACGATATCACCGAGACCTATTCCCGCATCAAGCTGATCCAGAATCGTCTGGACATCAGATGTATGCTGCCTGGGTGTAAAGAATCCTTTCTTATCTTTAATAGGATTACACAGGCAGATATTCTCAAGAACTGTTAAGTTAGGGAAAAGTGAAATATCTTGATAAATAACACTGATTCCGCTTCTAATTCCAGACAGAGGACCATAACTGCCGATCGGCTCTCCGTCAATTGTTATTACACCTGCGTCTGCAGCAAGTGACCCCGCAAGGATTTTAATTAAAGTTGATTTTCCGCTACCATTCTCTCCAACAAGACCATGAATCTCGCCTTTCTGAACAGAGAAAGATACATTTTTCAGAGCTCTTACGCCCCCGAATGATTTCGAACAATTCTCAATA
>CAVACS010000220.1:666-3052 GCA_963587105.1 Anaerovoracaceae bacterium
TGAAATCCATTTCTCCATCCTTTTAAAAAAGTGCTGAAGACACACCAAGTGTCTCCGGCACTTTATCATGTGTTTATATGAAATTAGAAGTTGTAATTGCTGTAGTTTGTCTTATCTACGATAAGCGGGCAATCAAACACAATATTCATACCATCAACAGTCGGTGTTCCGAGGCCGGGGATCTCGATTCCCTGCTTAATCTCGTCTCTTCTGCCATCGAGGATAAGCTTTGAGAGATAGATCATTGCCTTTGCTGCATCGCCACTCGACCAAAGAATACACTCGTCGATTGAACCATCCTCCAAGAATGTAGCAGCCTCAGCCGGACTTGTTGTTCCAAATACGTAAACATCATCTGTCCTACCGATTTCTCTTAATGCCTGTGCAGCACCCGGTGCCCCCTGGCTTCCAAATGCTAAGATACCATCAAGATCCGGATAGACCTGGAAAAGCTCGAGAGTCTGCTGTCTTGCAGCATTTCTATCTTCAGAAACGGGATATTTTGTACCGATTAGCTTGAGACCTGGGTAGTTCTTCTCTGCATATGCAATGGCTGCATCAGCCCAAATGTTGTGAGCAGGAACTGTGAGAGAACCGACATAGATAGCATACTGACCTTCTGTAATGCCACTGAGTCTTACGAACTCTTCAACGAACTTTTCGCCGAATTTAACGTTGTCGATCATCTCAACGTCGAAATCTGCTTCAGGCTGATCCGGTGACTCGTGTGTCAAAACAACAATACCCTGCTCTCTAGCTTTCTTAAAAGTTGGAACGAGAGAGTTTGCATCATTAGGAACAACGAGAAGAGCATTGACGCCGGAATTGATTGCATCTTCAAGGATTCGGACCTGCTCAGCTTCGTCAGCAGATGCACCAGCCTTGAAATAAGCATTAATGCCATATTCCTTTCCAGCAGCGATTCCATCTTTTTCATACGGCTCGAACCAAGCAGAGATCAACTTTGAGTTGAGAATTGCTTCTGGCTCAGACTTCTGTTCCTGAGTGCCCTGAGCAAACAGTGAGCACAGCACGAGAAGAACAACTGATAATGTGATTAACTTTTTCATAACCAAAACTCCTTTTTATTTTTATGAAATTCAACGATTTATGCTTCAGCAGGATACCTTCTGAGAGGAGCAGGAATTGATCCTGCATTTCCCAGCTCTATGACGGCCCCTATATTGTCCTCTGTCGAAAGATAATAGAACTCATCATCCCCGATTTCTCCCGACTGGATTACCTCATAACCCTTTTCCTTGAGCTCAGCAATTTTCTTTTTGCAGTCAGAATAGTAGAGCTTGAAGTGCTGTAATCCACTCTTTCCACCACTCTTTTCCAAAAATTCATTGTAGATGCTGTACTCATCGAGAGGCTGCATCAATTCATATTGAACAGGACCGATCCAGCAGACAGCCAACAGATAGCGCTGCTTATTGGGCTTACCCCTGTACATAGAGTTTCTAACAGTCTTAGGACCGTATTCATAAATATCCCAAGGGCCGATCCCCAGGTCTTCCCACAAATGTTTGAGTGTTGCTTCGAGATCGGTAACTACTTCTGCGATCTGACAGATATCACCATCTTTCATTTTTTAATCCTCCTTTTGGATTATTAAATTGTTATTTAGCAAAAGGCTGCAAAAGACCTTCAAGGTTTGTGTGCCTTTTATGCATTACATCAATATCGATGTGTTTGCGCTCGATGATCATCATTGTCAAAATGTCGGTCAGAAGGAACATTGACTGCTCAAGAATCGTACACATCGGCTGAATGGACTTGACTTCCGACGGATCGCCGAAGAACTGTCCGGGAACTCTGACAGAGAAATCAGCAAGCTGGCCTATCTCATTCTCGGGATGTGGTCCCATTATGCCGATTCTTGCTCCCGCTTCCTTTGCAAGCTTAACGATATTCATCTCTACATTGGTCATTCCGCACATATCAATAAGGAGGTCGCCTTCACCGATACATGGAGTAATTGTGTCATACACAATATATGCATCATAACCCATGTGCTTTAGTCTCATAGCAAAACCGCGCATTGAGAGTCCCATTCTGCCCATTGCATAAAGTTGGATTGTTTTTGCCTTGTCTATCTCAGCCAGGAGTGTCTCGACTTCGTTAAGATTGATTCTGTCAAGAACCTGTCTGTTTTCTTCAAGGACCTTTGCTGCCAGTTCTTTGAATTCCATTTTTTCTCCTTTTTGAGGTTTTTAATTACCCTTTTTGAACCTCTTTACGTTACTATATGTTCACGTTTCAAGATTTGTCAAATATTATTTTACGAAAATTTATGTTGTAAGTTTTCTATCAACTTTTTCAATTAAGTTGTAAATAAATTTGTAAAGTTACACTTCATTCCATTTGCTATGTAACGTATTTT
>CAVACS010000221.1:0-1613 GCA_963587105.1 Anaerovoracaceae bacterium
CGCCGGTATTCCTCTGTGATTCTGTAGTCATAACAGAGAGTGAACCTTCTCATAAATACAGCCTCGAGAATTTTTGAAGCATTACGTCCGGGCGACCAGGCAGCAGAGACAAGGATGTTTGTGTCGAGTACAACGTTCATCAAAGACCTCTTGCTTCATTGATGAGAGCTTCAATTTCATCGTCCGTCTTGAATCCTTCTTTTGCTGCTATCTGTCTCATGTTATTGAGTGCTATCATAGCCTTTGCCTGTCTTACAGCCTGGACGACTTCGTCAAAGCATCCTTCAGGAATATCTATCATGAGAGCAGAAGGCTTACCGTTGTTGGTGAGGATGACTTCATCTCCCCGGGAGAGATCAGCCCACACATTTTTTGATTCTGTTCTTAAATCACGCATTGAATAGAAGTTCATACTTTGTCCTCCTTGACAATTATATGGTACTCAATTGAGTCCAATCCGTCAAACAAATTCGGACACGATTGTTTTGCAGTTGATTGCAGTAAATTGCAGTTGATTGCAGTTCATTTCAGTAGATTTCTTTTTTTGAGGTGGTTTATGATATAATCGTAAGCGACCCGAGGGTAAAAGATTGGGTTAACCCCAGCCTTGTTTTTTTGAGTGTGCTGGGGCTGTGTGTTGTTTTATTCTTCTTTCGGTTTTCCATTGGCACCTCCTTTTCATTCCCCGGTATTGTGCCGGGGCTTTATTGACTAAACGAAAGGATGTAAAGTGACACATCCGAGGAGATGATTGAATGAACAAACCGATAGTTGTCACACATAAAGACGGAAGAGAAGAGGAGTTCTCAGCTGCAACAAGAGCGGCGATGGCTCTTAACATCTCGGTGTCGACAGTCCGGAAGAGACTGAGAAATGGAGAGTCGTATCTCCTTGATGGAGACAAGCTGAGGTTCAGATTTAAGGATGAAGAGGTGGTGACACTGTAGTCTGGAGTAGCGATGTTTATATCGTCTCCGAGTATTCATACGATTGCCCGAGGAAGAGTGAAAAGGCTTTCCTTATTTTGTTATGTTGGTTATAATATAAGCATCAAAAAGATGTGCTGTATAGCATAGCAAAAACTATAGTAGGAGGCAGAAATTATGGCTGAATCAACAAGATACGGAAAACCATGTATGACTAATTTACCTACTGAATTGGGTAGGGCGATTTTTAAACAGATCCTGAGCACACCAAGACCGGATTATGATGCGATGGAGGCTGAAGTAAGACAGCTGGAAAAAGAAATTGTTGAAGCGAGGAAACGTGAAAATGCTCAAAGGCCTTCTGCAGAATGAGTTTTTTTATTGTAATCATATAGGTGTATCTGAGAATGACGAAAAAGACATTATGGGTTTCTCTGTCCGGGACGCAAAAGGAAACGGTTTGATTAACTATCTGAGGCACAGTGCATTCCCTGACGAGGACGATGGAACTATGAGAACCTACATCGTCAGAGATAATACGACATCTGAGATAGTTGGGTATTTTTCCTTGAAGGCGGGACTCATCTCCTATAATGAGCATGATGTTCCTGTGATTGATGATGAGACTGGTGAGAAGGTTATCGACAAAGAGACAGGAAGGGCCCGGATGCGTCATGTGTTTGATAC
>CAVACS010000221.1:1623-2996 GCA_963587105.1 Anaerovoracaceae bacterium
TCCCTGGAGTGGAGCTTGCCAATTTTGCAGTCAACGAAGAGTATGTGCGTAAAAATCCTGTTATGAAAGGAACTGGTCTGATTATTTACCAAAGGTTTATACTTCCGATAATCTTGAAAGTCTCTGAGGCAATTGGATTAAAGATTATTTATCTTTTTGCGCTTCCTTATGACGATTTGATTGCTCGTTATAACAAATATGGTTTCAAGAGACTTGATGAAGAATATGAGGATAAAATTCATAGCAGACTGAAACCCAAATATGATGAGTCTTGCATCTTTATGTACACGATGCTCTAAAGAGGATTTTCTTAGAAATGTTTTATAAACCCGGCAGATTGTCGGGTCTTTTTATAGCCTAGAGAGCGATAAGTTCCCTGGGCTTTTTTTATTGGAGGAGTGATGCCATATAAACCCAAGAGACCCTGTAGCTATCCCGGATGTCCTAAGCTGACAGACGGGCGTTACTGCCCGGAGCATAAGAAGCTCATGGAGAAACAGTACGACGCGTATCAACGCTCGAGGGAGAGTACAGCGTTCTACCGCTCATCGGATTGGAAGAAGATGAGAGCGAACTATCTCATAGAGCATCCGTTCTGCGTGGAATGCAATAGGAATGGAAAGCTCACCAAGGCTACGGTTGTGGATCACATCATCCCGATAAGGATGGGTGGACCACTTCTGGAGGAGAGCAACCTGCAATCCCTCTGCGCATCATGCCACACAAGAAAGAGCATCAAAGAGGGCTCTAGGTTTTCTAGTCAGAATAAGTCTGAATGAGAGCCTGTTCTTACGAGGTTGAGAATCAAATCCGATTTAACTATCTGGTAAACAAGAAGCCAGTCGGGCTGAATATGGCACTCTCTCATGTCCTTGTAGTTTTTTGAATCGGTAAGTGCATGGTCTTTGAACTTATCTGGGAGTTTTTGCTCCGATGCAAGAAGGAAGATTACAGTTTCAAGTTCCTTGATATCAAGACCTCGTTTGAGCGCCTTCTTATAGTCTTTCTTGAACCTGCTGTGGTATTTAATCGTCAGCATTGAGGGACTCCATAAGCTCTTCTACAGAGTTGAAAGGCCCATACATGTCCTCTCCTTTCTGTGTTTGTTCCATTGCCATAAGAGTTTCTCTATTTGGTGTTTCAAGATTTACGTCGAAAGGAAAGCCCTTGCTTCTGATGGACTGGCGAAGAAAAACGTTGATTGCAGTTGTCATGTCAATGCCAAGTTCTGAGTAAATTTCTTGAGCTTGTTTCTTGATTGTGCTGTCTAGCCTTACGGTCATGCTTGTCGTCGATTTTCTTGGTTTTGTTGCTGTTCTCATAATAGTCACCTCAATTAAAAGATAATAGATGAATGGATAAAAAGCAATACA
>CAVACS010000222.1:0-2995 GCA_963587105.1 Anaerovoracaceae bacterium
GTTTTGTTGAGTTGTTCGGGGATTGGATGAAGTCGTCCAGGATAAGAAAGCTTCTTGAATCAGAAACAATAATTCTCAACTGGAATAAAGAAAAGCCACCGTACCTTCTCGAACCATCTTCTGCTAGAAAATACTTGCAGAGTGAGTTTCAGGGGGTATCTTTCGAAAATGATGATACAGGACAAAAATATGTTTTAGGAAAGCGTGGTCGTCAGAAACTTCTTTCACACAGCAGGTATAATGAAGCCCATCTGAAGGCTCTGTTCTTCCTTCCGGAGATTATTAAAAAATAAATCTTTATTACCGAGAGCGACGCATATAAAGAAAATGCTCAGTATGCCCGTTATCGTTATTTCGTATGCGGTATAAAACTTGATGGGGTTGACTATACTGTAAAGTCTGTTTTCGGTTTAGATTCTTATGGAGATTGGGTTTACGACCAAGGCTTATCAGAAATTGAAAAAGGAACTTTGATTGGCATGCTCAACAAGCACGTTACTCAAAATTCCTTACAGCTAAAAGATACCACGCTGATTTCTATTCTGCAAGATGACTGCTCAAAACTCCTTGATGAAAACGGAGAGCCGAACCTGTGATTAAAAGAATGTTGAGGTAAGACATAAAAACCACTTCCACAAAAGAGTGAAGGACTCGTCAACCTGCTTCGAAGTTCCGGCATAAATTTGAAACTCATTTTTCTTCAGACATTTTTATGCAGGATTAAAGGCATTCATGGAAAAATGGGTATGTGGGATACAGTCATAGGCGTCGTCAAGCTTGGTGAACATCAGTATCAGGAATTGACGATCAAGGGCAGGGAAGATACGTGGATCTATATCAAGCCGACATTGGAAAGGCCTTCCCCTATAATATCCAAGGTGAATGATGCAGGGATTGAAACCGGCTGTTGCAACTTCATAAAAGCATTTAACGAAGATAGTAATACGAGATGGTACTATTCTGTTGTAGTGACGAAAGATAATGAATGCCTGTTTTCGATATCAAATAGAAGAATGCAGGAGAGAGCACAAGCATTGTCGTATGCGATGAGATTGAGCTTCTGACGGACTTTTAAAGACGGAGTTTAGAAACGTTCTCAAGGAATATGTGCTTTCTGTTCTTATCTGATTGTGATATTTTAACCCCATGAAGAGAGAGCTTGAAGAGTACCGCAGAATAGAGAATTCGATAATGAGGGAGTACCGCTGTCGTCTCTGGGCGCCTTTCATCGATGCTCTCAAGACATACTCTCTTCTTTCTCCCGGCGACAGGGTTGCCGTATGCATATCGGGCGGGAAGGATTCGATGCTCCTTGCCGTTCTCATGAGGATGCTGAAACGTATATCTGATTTTCCGTTCGAGCTCGAATACATAGTCATGGATCCCGGCTACAGCGGAGAGACTCTCGCCTCAGTCAAGAGTAACCTGGCTCTTCTCGCCATCGACGCCGATATATTTTCGAGCCCCATATTTTCGGCAATAGAAAATGAGGAGAAATATCCCTGCTATCTCTGTGCACGAATGAGGAGGGGATGGCTCTATAAAAAAGCTCAGGAGATGGGCTGTAACAAGATAGCTCTCGGTCATCACAGGGACGACGTCATTGAGACTGTCCTCATGGGAATGTTCTATTCCTCCCAGCTGCAGAACATGCCGCCCAAGCTCAGAAGTCGCAACTACTCAGGCATGGAGCTCATACGTCCCCTTTACCGCATCAGCGAGCAGGATATCATATCATGGTGTTCCTCGAACAATCTCTCCTTCATCCGGTGTGCCTGTTCTGTGACGAAGAAGAACGAGGAGGACGGAAAGGGTAGTAAGCGCGAAGAGGTCAAGAATCTCATAAAGAGCATGAAGAAGGAGAATCCCCATGTCGATTCATCCATTTTCAACAGCATCCATAATGTCTATCTCTCAACATTTCCTGCATACAGGGAAGACGGAGAGAAGGTCTCCTTTCTGAGAGACTATGACGAGGACGATCCCGACTGAGCCGTTTTTCTGTTAATTTAATCTTTTTTGTAGCCCATACCCCCTTTTCTTGTTAATATGAGCGGGCCTGTAAAACCTCTGTCATCTTCTTTCGTTGACTGAAGAGGATGGAGAAGGGCAGACTTGCAACTCAAGGGGCCGGGAAAGACCCGGAAAAAAGATTTTTATGGAATAAGGACAGAAGGTAATGGACAAGACATTTACTAACAAGTACTTCACTGACCGTCAGAATGAATTCGAATCATCGGCAAGAAGCTATCCGAGGAAGTTTCCTTTCGCTTTGAACAAGGCAAAGGGTGTCACAATCGAGGATGTTGAGGGCAATAAATATATTGACTTCCTCTGCGGAGCAGGCACACTCGCTCTCGGACACAACGACGAGAGAGTCAACGAGGCTATGATAAACCTCCTCTCTTCCGGTGCTCCACTTCATACGCTCGATCTTACTACTCCGACCAAGGACAGGTTCGTCGAGACAATCCATTCGATTCTTCCGTTCGGTATGGCGGACGATGTTAAAATCCAGTTCTGTTCACCTTCGGGAACCGATGCAACCGATGCCGCGATCAAGCTCTGCAAGATTGCAACAGGGAGAGCAAGTGTCATTGCATTCTCCGGCGGCTATCACGGAATGGGCCACGGTGCGATGGCAGTAACGGGCAACTGCTATGCAAAGAGCCAGGTTCCCAACCTCATGCCCGGGGTGCAGTTCATGCCCTATCCCTATTCATACCGCTGTCCGATGGGACTCGGCGGAGATGAAGGTACAAAGGCCTGCATAGCATATTTTGAGCGCCTTCTGAAGGACCCCGAGAGCGGTATTCCGAAGCCTGCATGTGTCATAATAGAGCCGATCCAGGGGGAGGGCGGAGTCATCCCCGCTCCTGTAGAGTTTTTACAGGCAGTGCGCCGTGTGACAGCGGAAAACGGCATTCCTCTTATCTGTGACGAGATACAGTGCGGAATGGGAAGAAGCGGAAAGGTTTTCGCATTCGAGTATGCG
>CAVACS010000223.1:0-2977 GCA_963587105.1 Anaerovoracaceae bacterium
GTTAAGGAGCCACCATGGTCCCGCCTCGAAGGAAAGGGACATATAAAAGGAGCTCAGGTTCTGTATCGTGTAGATAGTCCTCGATGCCCCGAATCCCAGCCACGCTGTAAGATTCGTCCTCTCGCCGTAAAGCCAGGGATAGGCATAGACGGCGTCCTTGTCTGCGTATTTCTTTGTCCAGTTACCGCCCTCATCGAGAGTGGAGAAAACAAGAGTGGAGGAGTCAGACGTCGACGCTTCCAGCCTTTCCTGGGGAGAGGAATATCTTGAGCTGATGGAGAATGAATATGTCCAGTCATCAAACTTCTGGGAAAGCGAGAGACTCATTGAGCCGACAGGGTTGAAGTATGTCCTGCTCGTTATGCTTGTCGTCTCCCCGCCGTTAGTCCACTCCGATGTCGGGCTTCCCGTTTCATCATCCCAGTAGTTGTATTCATATGTGTCTGAAAGACTGTAGGAGGAAGAGAAGGAAAGCGTCGCTTTCTCATCTCCATCGGGGAGAATCTGGAGGCGTGATGTCCTGTTGACTGAGAAAGATACGGGAAGAAGACCGCCGGCAAGTCTGTTGATTCCGTTTGCAGTGCCGGAGAGACTTTCATTGAAGAGAGGCGTTGAAAACGCGGCAAAAGAGATGAACAATATAGTAAATACCGCTGCTGCCTTCTTTATTCTCAATTGAAACACACCTCCCTACCGAGAGATAACTTTACACGATTGTCAGCGATAAATCTATCTCATTCCGCTTTTTCAGAGCTTTTCGCCTGCAATATAGACGGAGTCGAGGTTGTAATCATCATCGAAAAGAATGAAGTCCGCACATTTGCCCTCTTCTATGGAGCCGATGGACGTATCCATCTTCAGGAGCTTTGCAGGGGTAAGCGAAGTCGTACGGAATATTTCGGTCAGGCTCAGTCCCGCGAGAGTCGCGAGAGTCTTCACAAGTCTGATTCCCGTTGCCACGGAACCTGCAAAGCAGCTCAGGTCCTCGAGATACGCAACGCCGTCCTTTATGACGACGGGAGTTCCGTTGTTCTTCGGCCCGAGAATCGAGCGCCCCGATACAAAACCCGCACCTCTCATGCTGTCCGATATCGCAATGATGTGGTCTCTGTCCTTGAGCTTGAAGATGAGCTTCAGAAGATCCTGGGGAAGATGACAGCCGTCACATATGAGTTCGACTGTGAGAGCGTCGAAGTAGAAGCCCGCCTCCGTTGTTCCGAGTATCTTCCAGGAGTGGCTCTTCGTCATGCTCGACATTGCCGAGTAGTAGTGCGTCAGCATCGTCATTCCGTTCTCGACAGCCTCTCCTATAGTCCTGAAGTCGGCCTTCGTATGTCCTCCAGATACTATGATCCCCATCGAGGAGATATCTTTTATGAAGGACATGGCCCCATCGAGCTCGGGGGCAACAGACCATCTCTTTATATTACCGCCAGAGCGCTCGAGCACGGCTTCATAATGCTCCGGGGAGGGATTTCTTATATACCTGGGGTCCTGCGCCCCTTTCATATCCATATTGAAGTAAGGGCCCTCCAGATGAGCACCGGGGATTCTCGCTTCATTCCTTCCCCTTCTCTTCTGTGCCTCGCTGAGGTTGTCGAAGAACGAAAAGAGTTCGTCGTCGGAGGATGTAAGCGTAGTTGCAAGAGCCGTAGTCGTTCCGAACGCAGCAAGCCCTCTCGCCGCCCCGTGGATGGCCTCTTCGTCGCCGTCCATGAAGTCAAAGCCCCCAGAGCCGTGGGTATGGAGATCGACGACTCCGGGAGCGAGCGTAAGCCCCCTCCCGTCAATGTCGCCATCCTTTACGGAATTCTCCGAGATTCCCTTTATTATACCATCCTCATACTCGAGGGTACCATTATCGATGACTCTGTCCTCAAGGACAATACGGCAGTTGGTTATCTTCATCTCTAAATTCCTTTCCCTTGAAGCGAGTACGCCTTATTTATCACCCAGAACATCTTCTGTAATGATTACAGTAACATCCCTGTGAATGGAGAGAAGCGTCGCAGGACATGCTGTGTCGATAGTCTCGGAGAGCATTCTTCTCACTGCGTCTCTCTTGTCAGCTCCCGTCGCAAGAAGAATAATCTTCCGGGCATTGAGGATGGTTCCCATACCCATGGTCAGGGCATAGCGCGGAACCTCATCGGCGGAAGCGAAGAAGCGGCTGTTGGCCTCAATCGTGCTCTCTGTTAGATCTGTCCTGTGTGTTCTGGGATAAAGATACGGCCCCGGCTCGTTGAATCCGATATGACCGTTGCGTCCGATTCCCAGAACCTGGAGGTCGATCCCTCCCATTTCCTCTATCATCTTCTCGTAGTTTCTGCATTCTCTGACGGTATCTTCAGCCTCGCCGTCGAGAACGTGAGTATTCTTCATATCTATGTCGATATGCTCAAAGAGGTTGTCGTTCATGAAATAGCGGTATGACTGCACATTAGTCTTTTTTATCGGATAGTATTCATCAAGGTTGACTGATGTAACCTTCCGGAAGGAGATTTCTCCGTTCGCGTTCATTTCAGAGAGTACTCTGTACATTCCGACAGGCGTACTTCCCGTTGCGAGTCCGAGCACGGCATCCGGCTTTCCCGATATGAGATCCCTTATAATCTGAGCACCCTTCCTGCTCATCTCCTGATAATCCTTTACTACGATGAGTTCCATCTTTTTCCTCCGTTTTCCTGAGTATACTCCAAGTAAGGATAAAACACTATCGGAAAATGGAAGTTTATATAAAGAAATTGCTCATAAGGGCAAGATAAAGCAAAGAAAGTGTAAAAGTGTCACTTTTCTAGCCAAATTTAACATTTCTTCCCTGCTATCCTCATAATCACAGGTGCACCCGTGACACGGTGGACGGTTGGCCCTCGATGTTCATTTTCTGGATATCGGGAGGCGTTGCCTTCGGATTCGCAGTTAAATACTTAGGAGAAGGAGGTGATATGATGGGCGTTTATGAAACTGTCATGGTGGT
>CAVACS010000224.1:0-2950 GCA_963587105.1 Anaerovoracaceae bacterium
AACTTCTTCATGACTACATTGTTTCAGATTTCAAATGTTAAATTTGGCCAGAAAAGTGACACTTTTGGCCTTTTTTCACCATCCGAGGGCCGATCTGAGCTCCTTCTCGTGTTTTTTGAGTCCCCTCGACGCGACCTTGATCTTGTCCTCCGAGTTGTTCAGAGAAAAGACAATTCCGTCGTGTTTGTCATCGACTTTTTCAAGTGAATATGACTCGATCTGGGAGGTGAAAGCCGACCATACGGGCTTGACGCCACCGAGGTATCTCAATCTCCGGTAGAAGACGACCTCGCCCGGTGTTATGACAAGCGCTCCCGAGATGAGTTCGGTCTCGTTGCTGCTCACAAGAGAGGCTCTCGAATAGAAGAATTCCTCGCCGCCGCGGCTTCGTGATACCATGCCCTTTGTAACGAGTGCCGTACATACATACCAGACGGCCGTAAAGACTATGAGAAGAGGCAGCATCCAGAGGTGGACGATGCCCTTGAATGCCACAAAATATGAGAAGACTCCGACGAGAACGACAAGAATCATCAGCAGAGGATCGAATTTTTTCATGTTTACTCCCCCCTAATGATAGCAAAAATGAACTTTTTTTCAATTTTTGAAAGAAAAGTCTGACAAAATTCCGAATTTTTCTGTCTTAGAAAGTAAAGAGAAAAAATTCGGAGGAAATCAACAATGAAGAAATCTTTAACACTACTTGTCATTCTCCTCTCCCTCATCACGCTCCTTTCAGTGTCGTGCAAGGCGGAGGCGGAGAGCGCATCGCTCAGAATCGAGATGAAGAATTCCAGAAGGACTGTAAAGCCCGATGCCGAAGAGATGGAGATCTACGGCTACAAGGTCATTACAATCTCTCCCGACGGAAAGGAGAGCGACCCGTATTATACCTATTATTCATATATAAACCTCGACGGACTCACTGTCGGAAAGTGGAAGATAAAGGTATACGGCTTCAACAGTGCAAGAAAGGACCTTGCCTACGGAGAGGGTGAGATATCACTTATTGCGGGAAAGAACACCATAGCAATATCCCTCGACGAACTTGTCGGGAACGGGGATCTGAAGCTCACGCTGAAGTGGGACGAGAATGTGATTAAGGATATCAAAAGCATACATACTGTGTTTAAATCACAGTCGGGCAATGAGATAATCCTTACTCCGTCCACTCCTTCGGCAGGCGAGTGCACAATATACCACACAAACCTCCCCTCCGGTTCGTACACGCTCCAGGCAGAGCTTATCGACAGCACGGGAAATAAAGTGCTGGGACTTGCGACAGCAATCAGGATTACGAACGAGACAGTGACAGAGGAAACGCTGGAGTTTGTATCCTCGACGGAAGAAACAGCCGAAAGCGAGATCACGATCTCAGACAAGACCTCCACTCCCGTCGAAGTCTCGATAACAGGTCTGGAATCACTCATAGAGGCGGATAAGGTCTTCACAGTTGCCATCTCTGTTCCCAGCGATTCAACGATAAAGGAGAAGGACCTCAACACCATCTGGTACCTCGACGGAGTCGAAGCAGGAAGAGGCAACAGCTGCACGTTCAAGAACGGAGTCGGGGAAGGAAGCCACAGAATCGACGTTGTGACAAGCACAGGAGAAGCGGGCTCCCTGGGCTCCCAGAGCTTCTCGTTCCGTGCCGCGGCATCAACAAAGGAGGGGGACCTCTATCAGAAGATAACGCTCTCCTCCTCATCGACGGGCGAACTCGTACTCGGAGGAGATACCGTGATGCACTTCCTGCCGAACAACTACCTTCTCATTGCCAACAACAAGAGCAACCTCGTACAGCTTGTGAAGATGACATCATCATCCTACGCCGTCGCAGCATCCTACAGCTACAATGAGGTCGGCATCGGGGAGTACGACGTATCTGACTTCGCGACGACGGGAAGCAGCAATGAGAGCTACTACTCGGTAATCGTCCTCTGCAACAGCACATCGTCCTGCAAGGCCGTGAACCTCATGGTGTCGACAACGCAGATCACGTTCAACGACGAGGAGACCTCGTTCGACTCCTCCGGCGGCGTCAACAGGGCATGCCGTTTTGTCAGGATTGTCGAAGGCGACAACGTATTCATCGCACAGATCGAGAACGTCGGCAAAACAAGGATGGGGTATGTCGCATTCAACTTCCGTCCCAACAGCGGTAACATGATCAATCGGGACGGGAGATACATAACGGCGCCGACTCTCGAATTCGGCTACTCCGGCTTCAAGGATATGGCGACGCTGCCCTCCACAGGACGCTTCATCTCGATTTCAGGTCAGAGGGGCAAGGTCGGAGAGGCTCACTACAATGACACCTACGACAAGGCGGGATTCTCTGAATACTTCATGTGGGTGAGCTGGAGCGACTATGTCGAATACTACAATGCCAACAAGACGAAGGATGAGTTCAGGGACGGCATAAGCTGCGGCTTTCTGGAGAACACAGGAAACTTTGCCTTCATCCTCTCTTCAGAGAAGATCATCTACTACAAAAAGGCTGCATCTTCCGCCAACGGTTATGAACAGTACAGAGAGGATGCACTCGAGGAAGGAAGCATCCCGGCACTCGAAATGTGCCGCGACACAAAGTACGGCTACATGATCGACAACGAAGAGAAAAAGCTTGTGACAGTAACGCCAACGTTGACCACAGATGGTGTCTATGTTCTGGAGAAGGGCTCATCGATAGCTCTCGACGGCAGCACTTACAACTCCATCGAGATATCGAACGACGGAAAATGGCTTGCCGTCTTCAACTCGACGGACTGCTCGCAGATCCTCATTGTAAAGGCTTCAAGGTAGAGGAGCGGAAGCTGCTGAGGAAGCTTAGTTTCTACCATTAATAAAGTGTTTATTTCCATGCTGCAGAACCATATTCATTTATACTCCTGGAACCTGTTTGATAAAGTCTGCAGCATGGTTTAATCAGCCGTGCTGACTAATTCAT
>CAVACS010000225.1:0-2944 GCA_963587105.1 Anaerovoracaceae bacterium
TGAAAAAATCATAACTTTACCGGCCTGTCAATGGTTATTTGGTACGTTTGTCCTAGTTTTTCTTTGCTGAAGTGAAAATTTTTTTTGACAATCAAATTCCGTCCCCTTTATGATTGTAGGAGTATGCTTAATTACAAGTGAAGGAGGTAATGATGAGCGTTGAAACAAAGGAAATCAGGAACATTGCTGTAATCGGACACAATGGTACTGGCAAGACAAGTCTTGTTGAACAGATGCTCTACTATACAGGAGCAATCGCAAAAGCAGAAAAGGTAGACAGTGGTAAGACAGTAAGCGACTACACGGAAGAGGAAATCTCCCGCAAGATCAGTGTACACACATCCCTTTCATCCACTACATGGATGGGCAAGACTATCAACATTCTCGATACTCCGGGTACTGCAGACTTCGTAGGCGAAGCTATCTGTTCATTCAGAACAGCAGAAGCTGCCATAATGGTTGTTGACGGCAGAGACGGAGCTCAGATCGAGACAATCAAGCTCTGGAGAAGACTTGACCAGAGAAAGAAGCCGAGAGCTGTATTCATCAACAAGATGGACAAGGAAAGAGCAAACTCAAGAGAGGTCATGGACAACCTCACAGAAGAGTTCCACTCCAACTTTGCTCCCGTCACAATCCCCATGGGCTATGCCGAGGATTTCAAGGGTGTCATCAACCTCATCGAGAACAAGGCATATATCTACAAGGAAAACGGCAAGGAAGAAGTAATCGACGTTCCGGCTGAATACCAGGACAACGTCAACACATACAGAGAAGAACTCATCGAGAAGGCAGCCGAAGGTACCGACGAGCTCATCGAGAAATACTTCGAGGAAGGCACTCTCTCGGACGATGACATCAGAACAGGACTGAGAGAAGGTCTGAAGAACGACTCTGTCGTACCCGTATTCGTCGGTGCATCCGACAAGGGCGCAGGAGTCACATCACTCTTGAACTTCATCGCAAACAACTTCCCCACTCCCGAAGGTGTCTGCGAGTACGTCACAAAGGAAGACGGCACAGTCGAGAGAGACTACCCCATCGGAGCAAAATCAACTGCGGAAGCTTATGTCTTCAAGACTACTATCGACCAGTTCTCCGGTAAGCTCAGCTTCATCAAGGTCGTCAACGGCACAGTCGGCCCCGACACCGATCTCTACAACCCCGAAAGCGGCAAGAAGGGACGCCCGGGCAAGATCTACAGAGCTGTAGGTAAGAAGCTCGTCGAAATCGACGCACTCAATGCAGGCGACATCGGAATCATCACGAAGTTCGATCCGGCGGCAACGAATGCAACCCTCACCGGCGACCCGTCATCGAAGCTGAAGTTCATGGCACTGAGACTGCCGCAGCCCATCTACGAGCTTGCAATCTCCGCTTCGGACAAGAAGAGCGAGGACAAGATGAACGACGCTCTCCACAGAGTGACGGAAGAAGACCTCACATTCGAAATGAAGTATAACGAGGAAACCAAGGAATCCATTATCGGCGGTATGGGTGAACTCCATATCAACATGATACTCGACAAGATCAAGGATAAGCAGAAGATCCAGATCAACACGAAGGTTCCCAAGATCGCATACAGAGAGACGATTACAAAGAAGTCCGGCCTCAGCGAATACTCGCACAAGAAGCAGTCGGGCGGTCACGGACAGTTCGGACGCGTCGTCATCGAGATCTACCCCATCGAGAGAGGCCAGTACTACTTCTTCGAGAACACAGTCAAGGGCGGTGCAGTATCGAAAGGATATGTCCCCGGCATTGAAAAGGGTATCCACGAGAAGATGGAGGAAGGCTATCTTGCAGGCTATCCCCTTGTCGATATCGGCGTAAACCTCGTCGACGGCAAGGAACATCCTGTCGACTCCTCTGAAATGGCATTCAAGCTCGCTGCAAAGGGCGCAATGGAAGTTGCTCTTGCAAAGGCAGGATGCGTATTGCTTGAACCGTTCTGCAAGCTCGAAGTCTTCGTCGACCAGGAATACCTGGGAGCAATCCTCTCAGACCTCTCCGGCAGAAGAGGAAGGGTACTCGGACAGGAAGATATGGGACACTTGACATCAGTCAGGGCTGAAGTTCCTATGGCAGAGCTCAGAAGCTATGCTATCGACCTCAAGAGCATGACGCAGGGATCGGGATCCTTCGAACTTGAGTTCGACCACTACGAAACACTCAACGGCAAGCTCGCCGACGACGTAATCGCAGAGGCGAAGAGAGAAAAGGAAGCTCAGGAAAACGCCTGATCACAAATAACGCGATTAGCTACTGCCCGCATTCGACGGGCAGTATTTAATGCTCTAAAATCACGATACAATCTTATTTCGATATACTCTCCTCAAAGCTGAGAGCATATTGAAAGTCTCTCTCATCTTCTGTTTTTCTTCAGATACTCTCGACAAAGCAGGCATTTCATCAAATGCTCATACTTTCCTCGTCTATACAGGGTTTCTCCTTATCCATTCCATAACCTAGTGTTACCTTTTCTGAAGGTTTTCTCCCGGAAGATTTTTATACATCGTCTCACCCCCCTTCATATTATCCGGAAATATTTATCCCTCCAAAGAAGAGTATTTCAGAGCAGAGAACTTCTGTCCCCCACTCAATCGGAAATAAATCAAAGAGATGAGCGAGAGAAGCGTTGACACGGGAATAAGAAGAGGCAGAGAAAGCCCCTGCCTCACAAGTCTAGAAGCTCTTCTCATTCAGAAGACAGCTTCTTGAAATTCTCCATTATCCTTTTCCTATCCTCTTCGGAGATGCCGGAAGAAACAATAGCATCCCTGAATCTTTTTTCTGTTAATCTGCTTCCTTCAGTCTTTCCTATTGAAATTCCTTCAGCCCTTCCTATTGAGATTCCTTCAGCCTTTCCAATGCCGATTCCCTTGTCGATGCCACGCTTCTCCATCTCCATTCCGTAACCGATTGTCACCTGTTCCTGAAGGTT
>CAVACS010000226.1:0-2895 GCA_963587105.1 Anaerovoracaceae bacterium
ATTAAATCTGAAAATCTTATCGACTGGTTGCTGGAAGAGTGAGTAGTGCAATTTCAGAAGAAAGAAATTTCTGCACTAAAGTATAGAAAAACACAGAAAGCAATGTGAATTTCTACACGGTTTTCAAAAGAGGAAAACATATAGTCAGTGACGGAAAAAGAGGGGAAGACAGCATTTGAAACCCTAAGGCAGCGAAGGCGAGGGGAAATGGTCTCTAGTGCAATTTCTTGCAATATAAGAAAATAATAGAGTGGGAATTTCGCCGTCTGGGGCTGAAAATCACATTGTCGACATATCAACCAGCCTGCTTTAGTGGGTAATGAAGAAGGGAAGGTGCCATCTTTCTTTTTAAGCCACGGAAAGCGGGGCAGGGGGAAGATATTGCCCGTCAGGATGGATTCCTTTCCGGCTTTCCAGAGCAGACTGCCGGTTAGAAGAAAAGATCATCCACAAACTCTGAAGAAATACGGTCTGGACAGATATGACGGATATGAGCAAAGGAAAACACTCCGCTATATATCCTGAGAGCACGATGACCCGGTATTTCTGAGAGTACCTGCATAATAGTTCCAATATCAGAAGGGTGAGCAAAAAACCATACAAAAATTCCCCATCAAATGTCTAAATAATGGCTTAAAAATAGATCGTTAAAATCATGGCCGTTCCGAGTTGGCGCTTATTGCCTGTTAAGTTGACGGGGAATATAATCAATATCAAGTTATCGGCGTTGCTGATGCAAGTCTTTTTTTCGCAGAACGACTCAGGTTATATCAATATCACGACGGAGGTGTATGCATGCTGAACAGAGAGTACTATCTGAAGAATATTGCAGACTGCCTTAATAATCTTCGTTGTGAAGTGACAGTCCGGAATACGATAAATCTATACGACATAAATATTGTTTCTGAAACTTTTTACGCCGGATTCTTGAATATCGTTGAAGGTTGGAAATTGATAAATGCTAATTGTACCAATAAAAATGCTCCCGGAGTTGACCTCATAGATGAAACTAACAGAATTTCCATTCAGGTGACCTCTGATAATTCAAGTGATAAAATTAAACACACTATTGAAAAGTTTATCTCATCTCATTTATATGAAAAATATGACCGGCTGATAGTACTTGTTCTGACTGGGAAGAGGAGATACACAACACAGTTCGACGACAGAGGATTATTTCGATTCGATAAGGACAGAGATATCTGGGATACTGCAGATCTCATCAGCAAAGTGAATGTTCTCGATACTGAACAATTAGAAAAGGTTAACGATTTTGTCGATCGGGAATTTACACAAAAGTACAGAATTGTACAGAAAACAGAAGCCAGTGAAGTGGAAACGATCATGGATTTGATTGAATTCATTTCAAGTAACAAGAAAGTATCCTTCGATAAAAGGGACTTCATCATAGATCCAGAATACAAAATATACCGTCGTTTCAAGGAGTTCGCTGATAGTCTTATAACGCAGTATGAGACACTTCTGGCAGTATACGGCACTGCCCTCAGCGAAGTGAAGACTGTTCTGGGAAGCGATGATGCACAGGATATAATCACGATGCTTTATCTGCAGGATCTGAGTATGAAATACCTTGCAGAGGCAGACAATGATCCGGTGAAGGCATTGGATGCTCTTGTGGACTTCTTTGGGCAGAAGCTTGGTACTAACGGGAAGAGATATGATTCAAGGGCTATCAAGTTCTATCTGATCAACGAAATGATCAAGTGCAGTGTGTTTCCGAATGAGAGAGGTTGTGAATAATGGTAGCTAATCCTGATTCGATCAAATCTTCTGCAATGTATATCGGCTATTATATCCTTAAAGAGATGCAGAGACAGGGAAAGGACAGTATCTCGATATATGACGCATCCAAAGCTCTGAAGGAAGCAGGCATTGGAGGAAGCAGACAGCTTGTCATCGGGCTGTCTTTCCTGTATGCAGTGGGCATTGTTGATTTCGGGGAGGCTATGATATGGGTAGAGAAATAAAAAGAATCCGTATTGACAGGCTCTCCTCAGCAAACAATGTTTTCGATGAGATTGTATTCAGAGATGGTGTGAATCTGATACTCGGAGAGAAGTATGATGATTCCACTTCACGAGGAAGAAAAACAAACGGAGTCGGAAAATCTATGTCGATTCAGTTCCTTGATTTTGGGTTACTGGCAGATTATGAAAAAACCAGAATAGCCAGAATCCCGGAGGAAGTCTTTGGCATGGAAGAGGAAGTCATTCTGGATCTGACAATAGGAGATGAGCAGGTAAGTATCAGGAGAACGAGGAAGGAGCACAATAAGCCTGTCATCGTCAGAGGAGGAAACACTACGAAGTTCGACAAGCTCCAGGATGCCAGGGATTATCTGACAGAGCTTGTATTTGAGAGGATGAACGGCACCGATGTTCCGTCCCTGCGGAGTCTTTTCTCTCTCCTGATAAGAGACGAAAGGTCGGAGTTTTCAGATATACTGAGGTGTCATGACCTGTCGAAGCGAATTCCTCCGGATCTGACGCCACATCTCTTTATGCTCGGTATCTCTCTTCAGAACTATAATAGAATTCTTGAAACTATCAAGAAAATAGAAGATACGGGTAAAGCTCTTAAAACTGCCAGGAAAGAGCTCACACAGGGTGGTTCCAAGAAGATTGCCGATGTGAAGGCCGAACTCAACGGATTGGAAGCCGAACTGAAAGGGCTTGAAGAGGCAATGGATGTTTTCAAATCCAACGATGCCTTCGTGTCAATGGAAGCAGATATCGTCGAGCTTGAAAACATGCTTGATCAGCTCAGGCAGAGGCAAAAGATTCTCAAGCGTGAGTATCAGAAGATCAAGGCATTACCCAAGCCGGAACAGATAGATGATTCGGAAATAGAACTCGTTTACGACCAGTTCAGAAG
>CAVACS010000227.1:0-2868 GCA_963587105.1 Anaerovoracaceae bacterium
GCTAGGACAACACCCATCGGTACCTATATATTCTCCCGTAACGTAGTCTAGAGCACTGAGGCTAATCAACAAGGGTATGCTCACTTCCGCTGCATACCCCGGGACTTGTCCCGTGGGTTATTGATTTCTGTCCTTTTCCTTCGCATACTTCACAGATGATGTTGTGGTTGGTGAATATGCATATATCGGCAGCGATGCCGACAGCCTTTTTTGCAATCTCGTCAGCCGGAAGGTCCACGCCGCTGTCAAGGTATGCCAGAGCCGCAGCCTGTGCAAAGTTTCCGCCGCTTCCCGTCGCGAGCACATCGCCTTCGGGCTCGATGACATCTCCGACACCGCTTATCATGAGGATCTTATCGCCGTCTGTCGCAATGAGCATGGCGTCGAGGTTTCTCAGCTGCTTGTCGAGTCTCCACTTCTTTGCAAGCTCCACTGCAGAGCGTGTAAGATCGCCGTTGTATGTCCGGAGCTGCTCCTCGAAGAGTTCAAAGAAGGTGAATGCATCGGCAGTACTTCCTGCAAAGCCGATGACTATCCTGTCGTTGTATATCCTTCTGACCTTGCGGGCGTTGCCCTTGAGGCAGACAGTCTGTCCCATCGTGACCTGGCCGTCTCCGGCAAGTGCTACCTTACCGCCCTTTCTTACTGCACAGATCGTTGTTCCACGGATTTCCGTCATTTCTTTTTTCCTTCCGCATGAGGGTGCGTCGAGTTGTAGACACATCTGAGCCTCGACTGCGACACATGCGTATAAATCTGGGTTGTGGAAATACTCTCGTGTCCGAGAAGCTCCTGCACCATCCTTATATCTGCTCCGCGGTCCAGATAGTGGGTTGCAAAGCTGTGACGGAGGGTGTGCGGTGTGAACTCCTTCTGCCAGGAGAGTCTGTCCCTGTATGTATCAAAGATAATATGAGCGGAGGAAGATGGCAACCTCATTCCGCGCTGTGAGATAAAGAGGGCCTTCTCTCCGCTCTTTCCCTTTTCGAGGAGGTAGCTCTCCCTCCGGGGAAGGTATACATCCTTAATCTCCTTGACAAGGTGAGGAGAAAGAAAGAGAAATCTCTCCTTGTCGCCCTTTCCCGTTATCCTGATGCGTCTCTCCCCCCATTCGATATCGCCCACATTGACAGCGAGTGCCTCGCTGATTCTCGCACCCGTCGAGTAGAGGAAGAGAAAGAGAAGATGGTCACGTTCGTCAGCAAAGCTCTCCCTCGGAAGGCTCAGAAGCTCTTTCACTTCATCCTCTGTGAGGACGGAGGGCAGACGGGAGAGCGTCTCTCTTAGCGATATTCCGTCGAAGGGGTTCGAAGCTATGAAATCATCCTTCACAAGGTATGCAAAGAAGGTGCGGCACGATGTAAGCTTACGCAGTATGCTCTTCTCGCTGAACTCCTTCCTGATTATCCTCACATACTCCCCCGCGTCCTCCGATGTGAAGTCAGTGAATGAGAGAGAGAGGGAGGAGCAGTAATTCTCAAGCCGGGAAAGATCCTCTCCGTAGGACTGGACTGTGTGTGCGCTCAGTGCCCTCACCTTCTCGATATATGTCAGATAGAGCTCTATGTATTCCCTGTTGTTCATTGTTTTTCTATATCCTCATTATATCCCAGCGGGCCGACTCTATTCCATAGCTTCCCTTTTCAGACGGGTATGCCATATAGCGGGGAGAAGCGAGAAAGGAGGAGAATGAGTCCACACACTCCGCACCATCTCTCACAAGGTCCCTCATCGGTCTTGACTTCAAGGCTGAGCGGAGCACAGCGATGCTCTTTCCCTCAGAGAGTGCGCTGTCGACGAAGGATGGAATGCGGCGTCCTCTGAAATGGCACATCAGCGCCGCCTTCGAAAGGGTGGAAGCAAGATATGTCACCCCCAGGAGAGCCTCGAAGGAATAGAAAGCCTCACTCTCGACTATGCTCAACACCCCGCCTCCAGTCACAAGGGCACGGCTGAGTGTCGATGAGGAGACAGTCGCTATCCCCTTGGGAAGGAACGAGAAGAGAGAGCCGCGGGGAGTATCTTCAAGAGCCTTCTCGACAGCCGACGAAAGATAGAGCTGGGGTATGTAGGCTATATCGTAGCCGGAGAGCAGTGCCTCCACTGCGCTTATATAGACGCTCTCTGCCTCCCTCTCCCCTCCTCCTGCCGAGTAATGGAAGAAGACGGTATCCTCCCCGGGAAGAGAGCCCAGCGAATAAACAGTAATGCCTTTGTAATCACTTACTTTTATGTCAGATAGTATTCTCACATTATATATAACGCGTTTACTTATCCTTTTTGTCAAAAAAATCGTCCAAAGTCGAATATTTGTCGAAGTTTGCGAGAAGCGAAGCTGTATCGAGCTGGGTATATATCTGTGTTGTCCTGATGTCGCTGTGGCCCAGCATCTCCTGTACCGACCTGATGTCGGCACCCCGCCTCAGCATGTGGGAGGCAAAGGAATGTCTGAGGGTATGTATTGTTGCGTCGAGTCCGAGCTCATCGACGACTGAGTGGAATCTCAGATGCGCTGCCTGCCTTGTAAGGCGTCCGCCCCGTCTGTTGAGAAAGAGGGCCCTCTCCTTCTGGTTCTTCTTTGAAATGAGTGAGGGCCTTACTTCGTTGAGATAGAGGTCGAGGGCACCGACGGAAATGTCACCGAGAAAGACCACCCTCTCCTTGTTCCTCTTTCCGATCACGCGGATACTCTTCTCCTTCCTGTTGTATGACGAGACATCGAGAGATACAGCCTCGCTGATTCTCATTCCCGAGGAGTAGATTAGCTCGAAGAGCGCCCAGTCGCGCTTTCCGAGTTCGTCGTCGGTGAACGAGCTCATGATCTCGTCGATCTCCTCTTCGCTGATGGTCCGGGGAAGATGAACGCCG
>CAVACS010000228.1:0-2854 GCA_963587105.1 Anaerovoracaceae bacterium
TACCCGATAATTGAGTTGGAGGAAAACTAAAGATTTAGAGTTTACAGACTACTAGGATGTAAGATTACAACGCTTTCCCGTGATTTCAAGAAATGGCATGGGGAGAATATATCGGACTATCTCACTTTGTATCGGATTGAAAAAGCTAAAGAAATGTTGTCGGAGAACAGGACTGCCAATGAAATTGTAGAAGCATGCGGTTTTGGAAGCGTGAGGACATTTATGAGAGTCTTTAAAAATAGTGAAGGAGTGACGCCGGGGAAATATCGCACCCTTCTTACCTATGATAAAACCGACCTTGCACATGCAATATCGGAGTCGGTGAAAAACAATAAGGAATAATACATGACGGGCAAAAAGATGTTTTATTCAAAGCCTGCAAAGGGGTGGGTGGAGGCCCTGCCTTTGGGAAACGGACGATTAGGTGCCATGCTCTATGGAGGCTTTGGGGAGGAGAAGATTTCCCTCAATGATGATACACTGTGGTCAGGATATCCACATGAAAGAGAACCTCGTGATAGAAGCGAGAGCTACAGGGATATCAAATGTCTGGTCAAAGAGAATCGTATTGGAGAGGCGGAAGCACTTTTTCAAAGAGAACTCTCTAGTGATTACTCCGAGTCATACCAGCCTTTGGGAGATCTGCTGATTTCCTATGAGGGGGTGCAGAGTTACGATTCCTTTTCCCGGAGCCTGGATTTGGAGACAGCTGTCTACAGTGAAGTTTTTCTTTCTGATGAAATAGCGATAAATAAAACTGCTTTTCTCTCCTATCCGGCAGATGCTCTTCTGTACAGGGTGGAGACTGAGTGTGATGCCGGGCTTTCTCTCTGTATCGGTTTCCGGAGTCCTCTTCACTATTCGGTGAAGGCAGATGGGGACTCGCTTATCATTTTTGGGCAGTGTCCGTCCCACACTGAACCTCATTATATAAAGACAGACAGGGAGCGTATTGTATACGACGAGAAAGACAGAGGAATTCGGTTCTATGGATGTTTGAAGGTTAAGACAGACGGTACAATACTTTCCGAAGGAGAAACTCTTTTTATCCGTAATGCACATTTATTTACATTCGCCTTCTCATCTCTTTCTGATTTTCAAGGGGTTGGGAAACCTCTGTCAAATAATGCTGAGGGTCTCATTGCACGAGTGAAAGAAACTGTTTCTCTTGCTCTCATCAGGTCTTTTGAAGAGCTTACTAATGAACATAGTCATGACTACAGCACATTTTATACTCAGTCCAGTTTGTGTCTTGGAGAAGAAGTAGGCGATGATAGAGATACAGGGGAACGTATTGTCTCCTTTTATAATGGCTCTCCAGACCAAAAACTTCTCGAACTCCTATATAATTACGGGAAATATCTCGCCATCTCATCTTCCCGTCCTGGCTCGAAAGCCATGAATCTTCAGGGAATTTGGAATGATGCCCTGCCGGCTCCCTGGTGTTGCAATTATACTCTTAACGTTAATCTGGAGATGAACTACTGGCCTGTACTGGCTTGTGGCATGGAAAGGCTACAGGACCCGTTTGATGACCTCCTTTCAACTTTATCGATAACAGGGGAGAAGATTGCTCGGGAATACTATGGAGCGAGGGGTTTTGCTGTTCACCATAATTCGGATCTCTGGGGATTTGCAGAGCCGGTTGGAAGAGGAAAGAACAATTGTGCTAAATATGCTTTCTGGCCTTTGGCCGGAGCCTGGATGTGTCAGCATCTCTTCTCACGTTATGAATATACTCTTGATAAGCAGTATCTGGAAAAGACAGCCCTTCCTTTGATGGAGAAGGCTGTTCTCTTTTATGAAGACATCATGGAGTATGATAAAGAAGGATACTTCTCTTTTATCGGGGGTGTTTCTCCCGAAAATGATTTTGTGGTAAATGGAGTGCGCCACGGTGTTGCCCTTCATTCTACAATGACAGATGCGATGGTAAAGGAGCTTTATGGAAACTATCTTAAGGCTCTAGATATTCTGAACCATCACAGTGAGATAGAGTGTTCGGCCAGGAAACACTATGCCGATATGCGGCCTTATGTTATCGGTGTTGACGGCAGAATTCTAGAATGGGATAAGGACTATGAAGAGTTTGATCCTCATCACCGTCATATTTCCCACCTTTACGGACTATATCCGGGTTCATCCATTGACGTTGAAAATACGCCTGCACTGGCTGATGCTGCAAGAAAAACGCTTGAAGTACGGGGAGACGATGGTACAGGCTGGAGTCTGGCATGGAAAATTTCTTTCTGGGCAAAACTTCGTGACGGGGAACATTGTCTTTCAATTATAAAAAAGCTGTTTACGCCAAGATATGACATGGATTTCAGCAAGAAAGGGGAAGGAGGAGGGCTTTATCCAAATCTCTTTGATGCTCACCCTCCGTTTCAGATTGACGGCAATTTCGGCTATGTGGCAGGAATCAATGAGATGCTCATACAGTCTTATTCTGACAAGATTGTTGTTCTGCCGGCTCTCCCTACAGGGTGGAAGGATGGTTCTCTGGTTAATATAAGACTGAGAGGTGGAAGAAGGGCCTCTGTGGAATGGAAGAATGGACAATTGGTGAAGCTGGTTCTCTCCGGCCCTTCTTCCTCGGTATGTATAATCTACAATGGAAACGAGATTAAACGACGGCTGACATCTTCTATTGTTCTGTACGGGAAGGATTTCTTTTAGGTAGACTTGCATGTTCTGAGTCTTGAAATATGGTTCTTGAGGAAGAATATATTTCTTATTTTTTCGTTTGTCTCTGTATGTCTTTTTCCTATGCTAAAATGGGGCCATCTAAAGCCGAGACAAAGAAAAAGAGGACCGGAGTCCTCTCTATAGCATTCTTCGATGAAATCAGTTT
>CAVACS010000229.1:0-2854 GCA_963587105.1 Anaerovoracaceae bacterium
CTCTACCTCACTCTTGGCAATCTCCCCAGATACGGAAAGACGCTGCAGTCATATCCTCTTCTCTCCCGTTGTCTCGCTCTACAATCTACACAGCTTTCTAATGAATGGAAAATGTAACGACGATTCCAGAGCGGCAATCCGTGTCGTCGGACGGGGCATATATATTCGAAGGGCATCCGGAATCGTTGAAACCGAAATTCCCTAGAAAAAGATAATCCTTCGACTTCCCCACCGGACAGAGCCATGCCTGTCTGTTGATGGGAAAGAGCTCATCTGCCATGCACATTACCAGGCCGGGCATCACTTCCAGTCCCAGCCTCTTCAGGACAGAGAAGTTACTGTCCGGATCGGACGGGTTCTTTGCCTTCTTTATTTCCATTGGATAAAGCTTTCCCCCTTCAACCATAAGGAGATCCACTTCCCTCCTGTCGATATCACGGTAATAGTAGAGAGGCGGTTCCTTACCGCTGTTATACCAGCTTTTCAGAATCTCACCCACGACATACGTTTCAAAGAAAGCTCTGGAGGCATTGCCGTTCATCAATGTCTCTGCTGTCGGCCAGGATGTAAGATATGCGGCAAGTCCGGTATATACTCCCACGACGCTTTCCTGACAATCTTCTCCATACTTCTCGTAATGTAATTCATTGAAAAACCTCCGGGTTTTCACATCGAGGCAGTACTTCTCAACTTCTTTATCGTCAGCAGAGTATTTCTGTTCCCCGGGTCCTCAGGTCTTCTGTATCATCCGGGTTCATTCTTCTCAATTTCCGTCAGGAGAAGCTGTTTACACCTCCTTACTGACATCCGTGACGAAAATGCCCTCCATCCTCCCGGCAGTCTGGATAGACGAAGGCCTTGCCTCAAGCGGCTTATCTGTTCTAATGAAAATCGAAGCAGCAGTCAAAAACGTCCTCTCCGGTACATGCAATCACAGCCCCCGGACATCGTAAAATCACAATTCCTCACGGGAAACAGAGATGCGAAAAAGGATCATGATGCCCATTACCCAGATCATCAGAGAGCCGGGATTATACATCCCCTTTTTGCAGTTTCAGGACTATCCGTCACCGGTTAGTCAGTCCTAATCTTTTCTTTATATACTGGACTATTACATCTCTTTTTGTTACTTTACCTTTCGAGGGAGTAGGAGCGCCTGGCGAACAAGTCAACATACTGGATTATTCCTGGCTTGTTGTAATTCCGAGACTCACGCTGAAAAGTGTGAGGACAGTCTTTCCCTTTTCAGCTGACATTTTATCAGGACAGAAAGAGGAAAATTCATGGACTGGGGACTTTTAATTGCAAACAGCATTCTGCTGGGTGTCGGTCTTGCCGTTGACGCTTTCAGCGTTTCCATCGCAAATGCGATAGCCGAACCCGGGATGGGGAAGAACAAGAAATTCTACATCGCACTGACTTACGCACTCTTCCAGATAGCAATGCCTCTTATCGGCTGGATCTGTGTCCATACGATAAGTGAATACTTCACGGCATTCCAGAAATGCATTCCGTATATAGCACTTGCTCTTCTTTCCTACATAGGGATCAAGATGCTGGTGGAAGCGAAGAAGGGAGGAGACGATGAGGAGGTACACTATGTCACCCTCTCTGTCGGCACTCTCATGATCCAGGGCATTGCAACAAGCATCGACGCACTCTCTGTCGGCTTTGCGATTGCCGGATATTCGACAGCCGAGGCTCTTATAAGTTCGCTCATCATCGGCGTCGTCACATTCTTCATATGCACATGCGGACTCTGGCTCGGAAAGAAGGCAGGCGAGAAGCTCAAGAGCAAGGCTACCCTCTTCGGAGGCGTCGTTCTCATCCTTATCGGTATCGAGATATTCGTGAAGGATCTCTTCTTCTGAACTCCGGAAAAGGTTGATGCCAATCTCATGAAGACGACGCCTGGATAGAATTATCTTGAAGGATGGACACTTTTAGGCACAATTTATCTTGAAGGATGGACGTTTTAAACCTAAAATTATCCTGAAGGATGGACAAAGCAGTGTTATTCAAGCGAAAAGCAACGGCAGAGCTTAAAGAATGGAAGGAAAAGTACAAAGGCAGATACAGTGCCCTTCTCGAGGGCCCCAGGCGTGTTGGGAAATCGACAATTGCCGAACAGTTTGCTTTGAAGGAATACAGAAGCTACATCAAAGTTGATTTTGCCAATATTACAGAGGAACTGTTGCATGTCTTCTCGTCAATATCAAATCTTGACGTCTTTTTCTTCCGCCTTCAGGCTATAACCGGCATTACCTTATATAACAGAGAGTCTGTCATCATATTCGACGAAATTCAGCTCCAGCCCAAAGTACGACAGGCTATAAAATACCTGGTTAAAGACGGAAGATATGACTATATAGAAACAGGCTCTCTTTTATCCATAAAAAAGAACGTCGCGGGCATTGTGATTCCTTCTGAAGAATACAGAATACCGGTCTGGCCGATGGACTATGAAGAATTTCTCTGGGCCACCGGAAAAAACAACTATCCGCTTCTGAGAGATATTTTTACTTCAGGGAAACCCGTAGGACAGGCTGTGAACAGAGCCCTCATGTACGACTACCGCATATATATGACTGTCGGGGGAATGCCGCAGGCAGTTGATGCTTATGTCGAGAAGCTGCCGATGAGGGAGATCGATACTGTCAAGAGGATGATCATTGAATTATATGAGCAGGATTTTTACAAGATAGATCCTTCCGGAAGAGTTTCAATGATGTTCAACTCGATTCCCTCCCAGCTTGCCAGGAATTCAAAAAGATACTCTGTCGGCTTTGCCATAAACAAGAAAGCAAGAACATCAGATTATGAATTATTATCTGATCTCATAAATTCAAGGACT
>CAVACS010000230.1:0-2845 GCA_963587105.1 Anaerovoracaceae bacterium
CATCCCCTATCGTGATATCAAGATAACGGCCGCTGACGACAAAGAGTGAGGAATCGATATCGATCTTCTCGAGATCAAGTCTCGCCTTCAGCCCGCTTCCCCTATTCTCAATTATTGTAAGAAGAGAGGAATAGAGGGAATCCTTCTTCTCCATCTCCCCCGTAAGGGACATCTCGAGAGATACCGGGTATGGACGGTCGGGCTTTTCGTTCTGCAGGAGGAGGCTCAGACCCTCGAGACCGAATGTGCCCGACACGGCGTCGATGTAGAGCCTTTCGAGTGTGGCGTTGACGCCGTCAGAGGAGTAGACGACAGAGGAGAGGGAGAGCGAGCCACTCTCTATCGTGAGATCTGCATTCACTGCCTTCTCCTCGTCGGAGGGTGATGTTATGTCGAGTGAGCCTGCGAAAGAGAAGTCCTCTATTCTTTTTGCTCTTCCGTAGAGGTTGACGTATGCATACATATCTGACAGTCCCAGAACGGAGAGATTGATCTCCCCGCCCTTGAGAACGGCTGTGAATTCATCGTCCTTGAAGAGGGAGAAGACTACATTGCCTTTTCCGTTCTCCTCGTCGAGTGCGAATACAGCTTCGTTTGAATCGAAGTCGAGAGAGACATTTCCTCTGTATACAGTGCCTTCCGTAAAGGAGACCGTCACATCATCGAGCCTTATAGTGTCGTCGCCTCCCATGAGAGAGAACGAGAGTGACGGAGATGATGGAAGGAGGAATATGTCGCGTATGCTGACAGTCGATGAGGAGAGAGTGAGACCCTCCGGGAGCGTGTAGAGAATATCGACTGAGCCGTCGAGAACGATGGCCTTCCCGTCCTCGGATCGCAGTGTCTCGAGCTCTCTTGCCACAGCCTTCCCCTTCACGCCGTCCGAGTAGTCGAAGGAGAGGAGAAGCGAATCGGAATTCATATCGACGAACTTCTTTTCGAGATCGATGAGGAATGTGAACGGCCTCTCCTTCCCCTTTGTTTCAAGCAGCGATACTGCCGATACGATTCCCTCCTCGTTGAAATCGACATTTCCCGATATGAATGTACTCTTTAATGCACTTATATTACCGAAATAGGTGTATGATCTGTCCTCCCCCAGGTGGATGTAGCCCTCGAGAAGCTCCCTGCCTCCCGGAAGCTCGGCTCTGAAATCCAGATCGGGAAGCTTCTTCTCGAGGTCGAAGGCCCCGGTTGTTGTGAAACTGAAGTACGATGATGTTATATCGAGAGCGTTGATGAGGACGGATGACGGCGTCAGTGTTACACTACCCGAGGATGAGACGGGAGTCTCGATGAACGAAAGATCGAGTGAATCGAGCCTGACATCCCATTCGATATCGCCCGAGGGGGTTCCTCTATCATTATCGAGGGAGAGAGAGAAGGAAGACGCGAGGGAGAGAAGAGATTTCTCGTTGAAGAACGATGGTGTACTTTCAAAGAAGAGAGGGACTACGTCGTTTAAATCGAGAGACGTGAAGTCCAGAGAGCCCGAGAGAGTGCGTCTTTTAACGGAGAGTGCGAGATCCACGTCGAAGACTCCGTAATCGAGGCTTATCGCGGCATCATCAAGGTCGCCGGTGATTGAAAGAAGCGAGTTGTACTTCTCCCCGTACCCCAGATAAAGGTCGTTTATTTCAATGGATGATGATGTGAGGTTGCCGTCCTCGACATTGACTCGGGCATCGAGCGAGAATGTGATATCGCCGATCCTCGAGCTCGGAGTTTCCGCTTCTCCGTCGAAGGAGAGCGTGAGCGCGAGAGACTCTGAGTATTTCATGCTCCCCTCAAGAGACGAGAGCGTAAGAGATGCGATATTCTCCTTCGTGTATTCGTCGATCTTTGTTGTAACAGAGTCTGTCCTGAAAGTGAGCTCTCCGCCTTTGATCTCTCCGAGAGCGGAGAAAGACAGGGCCGAGAGAGGAAGTCCCGCGAGACTTCCCTTTATATTATCGACAGAGAGGGTGTAGCTGTCGAATGACTTCATTTCGCCCTTTATTGTTTCGAGAGAGAGGGTTGATGAGGAGACTCTGCCGTCAGCAGAGCGGACAGAGAGTCTCAGTGTCCCGTCCTCCGAGTAAATCAATGACGAATCGGAAAGTGTTATCTCACTGCCGTCGATTTCAGCTTGTGCCTTCTCTGTCTCAAGTCTGAGGTTGAGAGCTCCTTCAAGGGCCTTCGAGATCGATGCAGCCCCGGCTGAAAGAGTAAGAGGCCCGATTTCTCCATCAAAGCCGCCGCCGCTGATAGAAGCGAGCTCGAGCGATACGTTCAAAAAGACTGTCGAGCCGTATGTGAACGAGATATCGGGGTCGGTGAGGGTTATATCGTATCCGGAATATGAAACCCTCATCAATCGGCTCTTTATCTCGCCCACGAGGGTCTCCTCGAATCCGAGGTAGCTCAGGTACAGCTCGTCGATTGTCCCGCTGCCATAAGGTGTGATGAGGCTGGTATCGTTGAAGGAGAGCGTAATATTGTGTGACGAGAGGAAGGACGAAAGTGTGATATCTTCCGCTCTAGAGGTAGAGGACTCATCGGAGACTGAATTACTCCCGCTCTCCTCTGTACCCGCTTTCTCATCACGAGAGAGCAGTTCTTCTGGAATTACGACCTCCCCTCCCCTGAAGTTAACCTCGGCGCTTCCCCCGAGATTCAACAGGTATGAAAGAGCATCGAAGAGCCCGAGCTTCACTTCGATTGTATCGAAGGATGCAAATTCATCACCTTTATAGAAAAGAGTGAGATTACGTATCATGATACGGTCGCGGAAATTGCGTTCAAGGCCTTCGAACTCGAGCGTTATGTCCGAGTCGATCTCTGAAAAGGATTCGAAGAGCTTCGA
>CAVACS010000231.1:0-2837 GCA_963587105.1 Anaerovoracaceae bacterium
ATTATTATCGTAAATTCTTTTTACCTATATTATCGTGCATCTTTATTCTGCTTGAAAGAGAGTCTGATTAAGGTTGCCAATAGCAATATTTATGTAAAACACAAAACTTAGTCCTAATACTTCGCGTAAACTTAAAATGTAATTATTAAGGACAAGCAGCTATCCATAAGATGAAAGGGTTATTCTTTTACCTTCAAAATCAGTTGTGTTGGATAAACTTCATTTTGTTATGTTGAGTAATCTGAATGAGAGTTCTTTGTATTGTTGAGAATTAAGCCATCAACTTAACATAACGTATTTCTCAACATAACAGTCTGACGCAAACCGCGAATCACCAACGGGTGATGCTTTCTCTTTTTCCATGAACATAGATCATCCCAGATTTCTCGTTTCAGCATAAGGTATGCTCCTCACAAGTGATCATACTACAGTTTTTACTATTTTCAAAGGTTTCAATTTATCTTTATTTACAATTTTCAAATGATAACGAATTTACTCTTTTACATTTTTCAAAGGTTAAGCATTCACGCCGACAAATACACGGTCTAAAGATGGAAATGTATGGTCCTTTGCAGTAGTCAAGATTAGCCTAAAAATCTGGTGTTTTCTTGACTCAATCTGCATTGGAAATGCTTAACTCAAAGCTGAGAGATGGTCCATTTCCAACCTTAGATCAGTGTAGAGACTTTTATAAATATCGAAGAATCTATCATATGCTTCGGCATTTTCCTCAATCGGATGAAAAACCCTTTCGGCATCAGCATGAACAATTGAAACAGCCTCTTTTAGAGAAGAAAAACAACCAACCCCTGTTCCCGATGCAAGAGCAGCTCCGATTGCGGCAGTCTCCTTGACAGCCGACACAATAACCTTCGATTTGAAAACATCAGCCTGCATTTGAAGCCAGAAATCACTGTTTGTAGCCCCTCCGGATGCAATAATCTCGGATGGAACTTTCCCCGAAAGACTTGAGTAAACTTCAACACACTCTCTGAGAGCGAATGTTACACCTTCCATTACCGCACGATATAGATTAGCCCTCGTATGGTTATTTGACAGGCCGAAGAAAGCACCCCTGGCATTACTGTTCATATAAGGAGTTCTCTCGCCCGATAGATATGGAAGGAAAATCAATCTTTCACTTCCAATAGGAACGTCGGAAGCAAGCTTATCTATTTCACTATATGAATCAAGATTCCCGAGAATATGCTTTATCCAGTTAAGTGAATAGCCTGCACTCAATGTGGCACCCAAGAAAAACCAGCTGTCCTTTGTAGTGAAATTAAAACAGTGAGAAACCATTTTTTTATCAAGAATCGGTTTATTCAGAACAGACAACACCTGTCCGCCTGTCCCTATCGTAACAGAAACAGGGCCCGGAGCAATAATGCCGTTCCCGACGGCCTGCATAACCTGATCAGCACCACCGAAGATGACGGGAGTCCCTTCTTTTAGGCCTGTCATTTCCGCTGCGGTAGGAATAATCCGCCCTGCTTTGTCACATGTTTCACCTAGATCTGGAAAGATGGAAAGAGGAAGCTCCAGTTCTCTTAGAATGTCCTCAGACCAGCAACCCTTATCAATATCAAAGGCAAGACTTCCGGCTGCATCTGAATAATCTGTTCCAATCAAACCTGTCATCATGTAACGTATATAATCTTTAGGAAGAATAACTTTATAAATCTTCTTATATATATCGTTCTTGTTTGCTTTCAACCACAACAGGGAAGGAAGCAGGAAGCCGGTACCGACGGGACTGTGGCAGATCGAACCGATCTTCTCCCTTCCCACTATTGAATAGATTTCATCTACTTCCTTATTAGAGCGTCTGTCAGACCATATGATACAGTCATCCAAATACATACCGTCTTTCCCCATCGGAACAAGACCGTGCATTTGACCGGAAAGTCCTACTCCATACACCGTTGAGGGGTCAACAGTTTCAAGAACTTTCCTTATTACTTCGCAGGAAGCTTTCCACCAGACTGAGGGATTCTGCTCAGCCCAGAGAGGTTTTGGAGATGTAAAAGTGTACTCGCTTTGAGCAAGTGCAAGTTGATTGCCCTTTGTGTCGATTACAACAGCTTTAGCACTTGATGTACCAATATCAAGACCTAGAAAAGAAACCATCAGTCTACCAAAACCTTTCTCATGTATTGAGCAGATTCACAAGCCATGCTGTCGAGATCATCAACAGAAGCCAGATTACGCCAGACTGAAATATCCTGCCCTACCTGTCCTCCCTTTATGACAAACGGCTCCTGTATAATATTGCCATCATACCCAATATCATCCAAAGCCTTGCGTATTTCATTCCACGGCATACGGCCGAAGCCCACAGGCTTGCGGTTTGTTTCCCCGCAGTGAAGGCCCTTCATATATTTACCTGCAGAAAGTATAGCATCTCTGAATGAATCTTCTTCAATATTCATATGGAATGTATCGAGAAGCAATCCAAGATTAGGGCTATCAATGGCACTCACGAACGGAAGAGCCTCCTGGACGGTATTGAAAACGAATTGCTCGAACCTGTTCAATATCTCCATATTGAGGATAACACCGTTGTCCTCTGCAACTTTCGAAAGCGTTGTCATACTCTTGAAGCTTTGATCAACGTACTGCTGTTTGTCTTCGCTTATACCGAGCTTTTTCGGCCATGCACAATAAGTAGAGCCCTGAATCGTTCCGCCACCCATCCGTCCTATGGCCTCAATCATCTCCGTCATGTACCTGACACCGTTGAGTCTGACACTTTCATCTGGAGATGAAACATCATACTCTGCGGGGCATCCCAACCCGTAGGAGAGAATAACATCCTCTCCTTTAGCTGTGGCCGC
>CAVACS010000232.1:0-729 GCA_963587105.1 Anaerovoracaceae bacterium
CTTCCGAAAAGAACGATGATGATTATTGCTCCCCATATGGCTGTAACAAGATACGGGTCAAACCTTTTAAGGTTAAGCCCTGTCGATATCAACTGGAGGATAATTGATGCCAGAACAGTTCCCAATAGTTTTCCAAATCCGCCGTTAGGACTGACACCACCGAGGAAGGTTGCGAGTACTGCAATGAGAACGTACGATTCATAGTAGTCAGCCTTGACGGAATTCATCTGCCCCATCATGACAAGGGAAGCAAAGAAAGACAGTATTGCTGACAGAATATATTGAATCACTATAACCTTGGAAACATTGACATCCGAATAACGTGCAGCTTCTGCATTAGCACCTGTCATGTAAAGCGCTTTTCCATATGCAGTTCTATCAAGAACAAAGTGAAGAGCAATCATAACAACGGCAAAGAGAATAATCGAAACAGGAATTCCGAGGATTACTCCTGTCCCAAACCAGGAAAGCTGGGACGGGATACCTGATACTGTATATCCCATCGTTATGAGGATGCTCAGCCCCTGAAGAAGTGTGGATGTACCCAGAGTGACCAGTAGTGCAGGAATATTGAGTTTTGAAATAAGAAGGCCGTTAATGATCCCTATAACAACACATGCAAAGATTCCAACAAGAAGAGCTAAAAGCACCTGCCAGAAATTTGAAACTTTCGTGTTATCGCCTGTAAGTATTTTGAGGATCTGCATAATCAGAATGCCGTTGAAGTTT
>CAVACS010000232.1:739-2109 GCA_963587105.1 Anaerovoracaceae bacterium
ATATTAATTCCTCCTGTCAGCTCTGCAATGAGCATTCCGACTGCCATAAATCCGATAATCGGCATCTGATACATCATGGCTGTGAGATTCTTGAAAGTCAGGAACTTAGAGCCGTTAAGCATCCACATAAAGAGAAAAACCACAACTATTGTGACAATAAGTGAGAAATATTCACTTTCTTTTATTCTCTGAAGTTTCTCTTTCATACAGCACTCTCCTTTAATTCTGTGTCAACCTTAACACGGACTATACGTTTGGACTGCTGTATTTCCTGAACAGCATTGAGGACGATACTCAAGATAATGATTGCGCCTGTGAATACGTTGTACCAATACGATGATATCTTCAGAAGTGTAAGACTGTTGTTTACTATCTGGAAAAGAAGGACACCCAGGATCGTTCCCAGCGCAGAGCCCTTACCTCCGGTAATTGAAGCTCCTCCCAGAATAACAGCTGCGATGATTGATGTCTCTGTTCCGACAATGGAATTAGGAATAACAGTTTGAACAATAGCAACATGTCCGATAGCTCCTATGCCGACAATAGCCCCGCTTAAGCCGTAAATCATCAGCGTCATCTTACGCATATTGACACCTACACGCTGTGCGGCAATCGGGTTTCCACCAATCCAGTAAATAGACCTTCCGAATGTTGTGAAACGAAGGACCAATCCCAAAATTATAGCCAACCCAAACCAAAGGAGCGTAATATAGCTGAAGCCGAGGGGTGAGCCAACAGACTGTGCAACTTTGAATATCTTTCCATCTGCAAGTGGCCATAGGAATTCCGGAACTGTATAAAGCAGCTTTCCTCTTGTCACGACATACATAAGACCATAGAAAAGGTTCTGAGTAGAAATCGTGATGATAATAGCAGGCATCTTGAAATGATGGATAAGGAAACCGTTGAAAAGCCCCATCAAGCATCCAACTGCAATCGCCATTAGGAAGGCAAGAATAAGATTTCCTCCTCCGATCCAATTGACAAGTGCATAAACACAGAAATATTCAGTCACCTGAGCTATTGCTGTGAAAGATACATCAAAACCACCGCTGATGATAATTACAAGTACACCAAGAGCAAATATTCCTGTAACTGAACATGCCTTGAGAACATTTGTAATGTTTCCATATGTGAAAAAAGACGGCTCTTTGATTCCTACAAAAATCGAATACAGAATAATTATAAGTGCTAGAAGTGCTTCCCGCTTTTTGATTAAGTTTTTAAGTCTGTTCATACCACTCCTCCTTAGATAGACTTCTTTTGCTCTTCAAGAATGGTCTGGATATATCTATCATCAATCTCTCTAGGATCTTCCAGTACCCGTCTCAGACGTCTGTTCTGCATAACAATAATTCTGTTACAGTTAG
>CAVACS010000232.1:2119-2824 GCA_963587105.1 Anaerovoracaceae bacterium
GTAAGTTCTCTGATCTCATCTGAAATAAGGATTACCGCCATTCCACTCTTCTCTACCATTTCATGAATAGTCTTGAAAATACCGGCCTTGGCTCCTACATCTACACCGACTGTAGGGCCGTCAAGGATAAGAACCTTAGGCCCCTTTTCAAGCCATTTTGCTATGACGATTTTCTGCTGATTTCCACCGGAGAGCGTTTTTACGGCCTTAAAGACGTCGTCTGTCTTTATTCTGATTTCCTTCACCCACTTCCAGGCAGTCTCCGTCATCAATTTCTCATCAAGCAGATGATTTTTAACATACTCATTGACAGTCGGAAGGATTATGTTGTCTCTTTGGGAATACTCCATGACAAGACCCTGCGTAAGTCTATCCTCGGGAACGTATGCAATACCGTTACTTACAGCATCCCGTACAGTCTTGATTGTTACTTCATTCCCGTCTATCGAGATAGTTCCGCTATCTGCAGGAGCGATGCCGAAAAGAGCGTCTGCAAGCTCGGTTCTACCAGAACCGAGGAGACCGGTTATTCCAAGGATCTCGCCTTTTCGAAGAGTGAAGGAAATATCCATGAAATTATTTTTCTTAGTGAGATTTTTAACTTCTATAAGGACAGGATTCTTAAGCCAGTCGGTATTTTCAGAATACTTGCTATAAACTGTGGCTGATCCAACCATAAGTCTCTCTATCTCAGGGATACTCAGC
>CAVACS010000233.1:0-1307 GCA_963587105.1 Anaerovoracaceae bacterium
GTTGGAGATTTGGAGAAGGCTACCTTTTCGAACATCGAGAACGAGACGCTGAACTTTGTGAAGTACACACTCGACCCGTGGGTCATAAGGTGGGAGCAGAGCCTTAGAAGGGCACTCTTTTCACCCGAGGAGAAGAAAGAATACTTCTTTCGCTTTAACCTCGACGGACTCCTGAGGGGTGACTACGTCTCCCGCATGTCGGGTTATGCCACAGGCATCCAGAACGGCATCTTCTCTATCAATGATTGCCGCGAACTCGAGAACATGGATCTCCTATCTGACGAAGAGGGAGGTAACATACACGTCCTTAACGGGAACGTCGTTCGCCTCAAGGACGCAGGAGCCGCTTATGGAGTAAATACGGATATTCAGGAGGCAAAGGAAAGAGCCGAGCCTCCGAAAGAGGAGACAGAAAAGAATAGGAGAAATAGAAAATGAAACAGAAATTCTGGAATTGGAAGACCCTCGTTAATGAAGAGGGCGAAGTTCTCGAGGAGCGAGTTCTTGAAATCGGAGGAGTCATTGCAGAAGAGCAGAGCTGGTTTGAAGACGAGGTCACTCCCAAGATCTTCAAGGAGGAGCTCAATAAGGGAGCTGGTCCTATAACGGTTTGGATTAACTCCCCCGGTGGCGACTGCATTGCTGCATCGTGTATCTACTCATCTCTCAAGGATTATCCAGGAGATATCACAGTAAAGGTATCGGGCCTTGCCGCATCTGCCGCATCTGTTGTTGCAATGGCGGGAGACAGAGTTGAGATGGCGGCAACTGCAATGATGATGATTCATAATCCCGCAACCTCGGTCTATGGTGACCACTCAGAGATGAAGAAGGCCATCAAGATACTCGAGGAAGTGAAGGAAAGCATCATCAATGCGTATGAGAGAAAGACAAACCTCTCCCGGGACGATATATCAAAGCTCATGGAAAACGAGACATGGATGAATGCAAAGAAGGCCGTAGAGCTTGGCTTTGCAGACAGCATAATCGGAGACGAGGCATCTGAGACAGAAGTTGACGATGCCTTTTCTTTTTCCGCACGTGCCGGGGAGAGGCGTCTCATGGAGAAAATTGTCGCCCGCGTGAGGGACGAAGAGAAAACGGATGTCAGTGATGGAACAAGAATCACTGAACTCGAAAAAAGATTAGAGCTCATCAAATAGGAGAAGAAAAGATGAACAGAGTAAGCGAACTTAGAACAGAACGCGCGAAGACTTGGGAGAAGGCCAAGGCCTTCCTGGATTCTCACAGAAACGAGAAGGGAATTCTTTCGGCGGAAGACACATCCACATACGAGAGAATGGAAG
>CAVACS010000233.1:1317-2807 GCA_963587105.1 Anaerovoracaceae bacterium
GAAGACGAGATTGTAGCCCTTGGTAAGGAAATCGAGAGAGAGGAGAGAGCAGACGCCTTAGAGCGTGAGCTTATGAGACCCGTGAACACTCCTCTTACCTCCAAGCCCGAGAGTGCAAAGACAGAGGAGAAGGCAGGGCGCACTAGCGAGAGCTACAAGAAGGCATTCTGGAATACTGTAAGAACCAGAAGCGGCTACCAGAAGCCCGAGTTCATGAACGCACTTCAGGAAGGAGTCGACACAGAAGGCGGGTATCTTGTCCCGGACGAGTACGAGAAGAGACTCCTTGAGGGACTCAGGGAAGAGAACATCATCCGTAACCATGCATACTCCTTCACAACCTCTACCGGTATTCACAAGATTCCGCTTGTGGGCTCCCATGGATCAGCATCGTGGATTGAGGAAGAGGGCGCTTATCAGGAAAGCGATGATACCTTTTCTCAGGTGAGCTTAGACGCCCACAAGGTTGGAACTATCATCAGAGTCAGTGAAGAGCTTCTTCAGGACAGTGTCTTTGACCTTGAGAGCTATATTGCATCCGAGTTTGCCAGAAGAATCGGAGAGAAGGAAGAAGAGGCATTTATCATCGGTAACGGTACACATAAGCCCCTCGGAATCCTCGCAGAAACCGGCGGCGCCGAAGTTGGAGTAACAGCTGCAAAGGGAGACGCTCTCACAGCAGATGAGCTTATCGACCTCTATTACTCCCTCAAGAGCCCGTACCGCAAGAGTGCTATCTGGATTCTCAATGACTCTACAGTCAAGGCCATCAGAAAGCTCAAGAACAACGACGGCACATATCTCTGGCAGCCTGCAATTAAGGACGGGGAGGTTAATACCATTCTCGGCAGGCCTTATTACACATCGTCATTTATTCCTGCACTTGCAAGCGGCAACAAGAGCGTACTCTTCGGAGACCTCTCGTACTACTGGATCGGAGACAGACAGGGTATCTCATTCAAGAGGCTCAACGAGCTTTATGCAGGTAACGGACAGGTGGGCTTCATTGCCTCGAAGCGTGTGGATGGAAAACTTGTGCTTCCTGAAGCCGTGAAGTGCATGAAGATGGCGGGAACCTCATCCGATACATAAGAACACGTGCTCCGGGATTAACACTCCCGGGGCATATTAAAGGGTCAGAAAGATGATAGTGAGTGTTGAAGCATTTAATGCCTACAGCGGTAACAACGAAGACAGCAAGGAAGCTGTGATGTGCAAGGAAACCTTTCTTAAGGCAAGCGAGGAGATAGTCGAGGACTACCTGGGCTTCGACCCCGAGGAGAAAGAGCACACAGAAGAGATAGAGGGTAACCTCAGACGAGGCATATGGCTTGGAGCGAGGAATGTGAGCGAGATTAAGTCCGTACTCCTTGACGAGCATGAACTTCCGGAGGACGAGTATCGCCTTAAGGGCGACCGTCTCTTTGCCACAAAGACAAGTCAGGGACCCTTCACGCACGGCACTTTCACCATCACGTACACTGCAGGGT
>CAVACS010000234.1:0-2806 GCA_963587105.1 Anaerovoracaceae bacterium
ACCTCACACTGAAGCTCTACGCAGGTTCGAGAACCGAACAGGGCGGAAAGTTCACCTCATTCCATGACGGTATATCCTTCTACTACACAAAGGTCGAAGCAGATAAGGAGAACTTTGTCCTGTCATGCACGTTCACCGTCGACTGGATAAATGAGATACCGGACGGCCAGGAGGGATTCGGAATCCTGGTACTCGACTCCATCGGGGAGAAGGGCGTCAGCAGCGTAAACAACTACACGAACTCGGCAGGTCTCATCGTCACGAAGTTCGAAGAGACGATAAACGGCGTCAAATACTCATCGAAGGACACCCTGGGTGCACGCTTTGTCACCGGAATCACACCGGAGGTTCTGGCGCTTGGTGACAGCGGAGTCGCATCCTACGGTAAGAGTGAGGGCCATGCCTACAGCTATGACGACGATGCTCTTGCAAAAAGCGGCGACGTCTACCGCCTGACAGTGAAGAAGGACAACACAGGCTACCACTGCTGTTACACCGTCCCCGAGGATAAGCGGGACTGGGTTACCGACGAGAACGGCGAATACGTGAGGGCTGTATATCCGGAGGAATTCACGCTCTACGGACCGGAAAACCTCACCCAGATAGACAGCACATACGTCTATGTCGGCTTTGCGGCGGCAAGATGGGCGGAGGTTACCGTCTCTGATATCGAGTTCACAGTAACGGATCCGGCCACAGATCCTCCGCGCGAGGAGGAGAAGGATACGCTTGTTCCTCTCACGACGAGCATCAAGTCGCCATCGGGCTTCTGGTCGACAGAATACCCCTTCGTCTTCAATGCCAATGCCGACGGCATTCTCTCTGTCAAGGAGAGCGGCACGGGGCACTACTACATAAAGGACCGGAGAATCGAGGCCGGCTCTGATTACTCCGAACTGATAAGCCTCATAGATACCTCATCATACCTCTTCGTTTCTTTCACACCCGACAGCTCCTACAGGCCCGGAGAGAAGGAGACGATAGCACAGTACAACGAGGAGACAGCGCAGTACGAGGAGGATTACAGCCAGTACACGACATATAAGAGTGTGACGGTAAGGGCGATAGAGGGCGATGAAATCTACTGTTCCCCCACAGGCTTCGGCTTCAACGACGGCACATACGACTCGCCTCTCGATATATACTCGGCTCTCCTCTACTCGAGGCCCGGTCAGACCATAATACTCAAGGAAGGCACATACAAGCTCTACAGGCAGCTTGTAATCGAGAGAGGAAACAGCGGGACGGAGGAGATGATGAAGACTCTCAGGAGTGAAGACGGAAAGAGAGCCGTACTGAAGTTCAGTTCCACCTCCGAGAAGGGAGGCTTCGTCCTCTGGGGCGACTGGTGGAGAGTGGAGAACATCGACATAACAGGAACCCCCGACGGACAGAAGGGCATGCAGATAGCAGGTTCCCACAACATCATCTCTCACGTCAACGCCTACAACAATGGTGATACCGGTATCCAGATAAGCGGATCCTCGGCCGACACCTTCCCCTACTGGCCCGAGGATAACAGAGTTGAATACTGTATCTCCCACGACAATGCCGACAAGGCCCAGAACAACGCCGACGGCTTTGCCGCAAAGCTTACATGCGGCAGCGGCAACGTCTTTTACAAGTGCATCGCCTACTCTAACATCGATGACGGCT
Source organism: Anaerovoracaceae bacterium (assembly GCA_963587105.1). Lineage (GTDB taxonomy): Bacteria > Spirochaetota > Spirochaetia > Sphaerochaetales > Sphaerochaetaceae > Ornithospirochaeta. The sequence goes on from CAVACS010000234.1 coordinate 1,657, forward strand.
GGGACCTCTACGCAAAAATCGAGACAGGCCCCATCGGGGAGGTTCTCATCGACTCTTGCATCGCCTACCGTAACGGAAGTCTCTCCGACGGAAGCGGCTCGGGTGACGGCAACGGCTTCAAGCTCGGAGGGGATGGAATCGCAGTCAACCACAGAATCGTGAACTCGATATCGTTCAAGAATACGGCCAACGGACTTACGAGCAACTCCAACCCGACACTCACCATCGAAAACTGCACGCTCTACGACAACGGCAACCGCAACCTCACACTGTACGGCAAGGGAAGCGGAGAGAGAAACTACTCCGTATCGGGACTTATCTCGATATCGGGAACGCTCTCGGACGACATAAAGGAAGCGGGGAATATCGAAAGCGAGGAGAACTATTTCTGTAACGGAAACATCGGTATCAACGCACTCGGCGAGAGGATAGGAGCCGAGATCTTCCTCTCGACGGACCTCTCGCTTCTGCCGATGAGAATCGAAGGCACCAGAATAGAGCCCTCGTCACTCCTACGGCAGAACACGAGCTACGGCGCACACATCGAATAAGAGAGAGGCCTTCCGGAAGGGAGGCCTCTTCTTCATTTTCTGAAGAGTTTTTCTCCAAAGAGACCGAAGAGGTAGTGCCGCCACATTCTCGTGAACGACTGAGGGTTGAATGTGGAAGGATCAGAAGAAAGCACCATGTACCTTATTCCGTTGTCATAGAGTCTGTAGCCTGTGTCGACTATGCCGTTTCTACGGTAGAACTCTACCCTTTTGAGCCTCTCTGAGATATTCTCCGCACCTTCATCGACGGCCTCCACGTCAAGGTTTATATTCTTTCCCCTGCCCTTCTCCTTCACATAGTCGAGAATCATCGAGCCGTACCCCTTTCCCCTCATCTGTGGCGAAACTGCCAGATAGAAAACGGAGAAGTTGTCTTCCTCTTCCACTAGATATGCCGTTCCGACGAATTTCTCTCCGTCCCTGAATGAAAGAAACGACGCACCCTTACGCATCGAGAAGAGTCTCAGGAGAAAGAATGGAACGAGTTCCTTTTCGGGAAACGAACTCTTCATAAGAGCTATGACAGCATGGTAATCCCTGTTTCTTCTGTTCACAGGATATGATGAGAGCACATTCAGCATGTAAGTGTTCTCGCAGGG
>CAVACS010000235.1:0-2804 GCA_963587105.1 Anaerovoracaceae bacterium
CGTTGACACAGTCGACATATATTTATCCCAGAAGGGAAATATGCCACCAAGGAGTGCATCGATTTCGGGCCAGAATATAATGGCAAGAAGGAACGGCCAGAGCTGTTTGAGAGCTTTGATACCCCAGTTGATAATGGCAAGTCCTTTTAAATATTGAAAAACAGTAGACAGCATGTTACTCTCCTACAAAGAAAAATGAAATATGTCTGCTAAAACAGACGTTAACTTGCTATAATTATAGCATATAATATTGTATTTGACCTTAAGATTTAAGAAAACTTAATCGATGGGGTTGTTAGGAGAAAATGCAGTGACTTTAAAAGAAAAGATAGTAGAAAACAGCTTCAGTCGTCTTGATAAAGAAACAGACAGAGAGAAAACGGCTGATATAATTGAAGCAATAGTAACGACATCAACTGCTGTATATCAGGATGGTTCAGCTCACGGAAGAAAAATTCCCGAAGAAATCAGAAGACGTATACAGGACACAGAAAATCCGGTATTGAAAAGCATGTATGACCGCATTTCAAATGCCGGTGTAGACGCTTCAAAAGTCTTCTTTTCTCCTGCCAATGAATGGTCCATGTATGTTTTCAGGAATATAAACCAAATATACGGTTACTGTCAGAATGTATCGCACAAATATTGTTATCAACAGAAATTCCCGTTAGAACCGCCTGAGAAGTATCTTCAGGAAATATATGGCAGATCTTAATTTCCTGGTTTTATCCCGGCATGGTTGAAAACCCCGACGGTTCTGCCTCGGGGATGAAAAGCATGAATTGTGTTTTACTATAGAATCGAACTATTGTGCTATTGCAGTGATGTACTTCTCGGCATGGCGCATTTTTTCTGTCTGAGTCTGTTTCGCTTCTTTAATTTTATGAGCAAGATTTGAATTACGGTTAATTTCCGTGAATTTGCTGATTGACAGGTTTGCAGCATCTTTGCTGCCTACGATAACTACTATTTTCTTTGCTCTGGTAACTGCGGTATAGAGAAGTCTGCGGTTCATCATAGGCCCGCTTTCTGGTGGCAGGACTATAACAACAGCGGGATATTCACTTCCCTGGCTCTTATGGACAGTAATGACATAAGACAGCTCAAGCTCCTGCTGTGCTTCATTACGGGAATAGTTGACAAGTTTATTGTCTCTAAACCTGACAGTAAGACGGTTTGCATCTACATCCAGATTTTCAACAATCCCTTCGTCTCCGTTCATAACACCAAAACGATAATTGTTTTTGATCTGCATTACCTTATCGCCGACACGGAAGCCTACGAACATTTTATCATTTACTGCTGAAGAAGGATTAAAACCTTCCCTTAGCGAAAGAGAGTAGGCGAGAGAGCCCCTGTCACCTTCTCTGAGAGGGGTGATAATCTTAACATCTTCGCTTGGTATGTATGTGAAATTCGGAATCTGATTGAACACTATGTTGTTCAGATTTGCCTGTATCTCATCTCCGTTACACCATTTGAAGATAAAATCAGAAGATTTATGGGGTGCAATTCCCGAATTTATAGCTTTTGCATTTTCCGCGATAGATGTTCCTTCTGCCTGTCTGAAGATTTTAGTGAGTCTGTAAACAGGGAAAGCATTACTATTTATGATATCGGCAAAGACATTACCGGCGCCGACTGAAGGCAGCTGATCTGCATCTCCTATTGCGATAAACGATGTTCCGGGCTCTATTGCCTGAACAAGGTCTTTCATCAGAAGGATATCAACCATACTGAATTCATCGATGATTACAACATCTGCAGTCAGTGGATTTTCCTTATTGAACAGGAATCCTTTAAAAGGCCTGTAACCGAGAAGTCTCTGTATTGTACAAGCCTGCACGCCGGTAAGCTCCTCCATACGGTCAGCGGCTTTAGCAGTGGGAGCTGCGAGTTTCACGGTATGACCGGCAAAGAGGTGTTTTTTGACGATTTCAGACATGATAAGGCTTTTACCGCTGCCGGGGCCTCCTGTAATGACACAGAAAGACGAAGACAAGGCCCCGTTGATAGCTTCTTTCTGTTCATCTGAAAAAGTAATGGATTCAGTATTATATTGATTTTCCTCTTCGACCTTATCCATGTTCACAGGAGCGGAAGCGATTTCCAGAAGTTTCTCTGAGACGACCTTTTCGGCATAATAGAAAGAGGGCAGATAGAGGCAGTCGAGGTCTTCATACTCTTCTTTAATGATAGTACCTTCGCTGATAAGATCCGGCAGTATTTCCTTTATAACGTTTTCGAGTCGTTCAGTATCTGTTTCATTGGGGCGGAGTCGTGATAAGAGATTTACAGTTCTTCTGACCACCTCCGGCTCGGAGAGGTAAGAGTGTCCTTCCTGAGTGGTGCTGGACCTCATTGCTTCGAGCACACCGGCGCGGAGCCGGAACGGAGCGTACGCATCAAGCCCGTGCTGGAGCGCAATATTATCTGCAGTAGCGAATGAATAAATATTATCATTTTCTTCTGCAATCCCATAAGGATTTGCACAAACTTCAGCAATTGTATCATTACCGTATTTACAGAAAAGCGTAAAAGAGTCACGGGCGTTAATGCCGAACCTATACAGGTACGTGAAGACCTTTTCAGCCTCAACTGCACTTTTAATGGCGTTGACGATTTTATTTTTAGTAGCAGGGCTGACACCTTTTATAGTATCGAGGATATCGGGATTATTGTTTATGAGAGTGATAGTATCATCGCCGAGAGTATTAACGATTTTTTCGATGGTGGTACGACGTACGCCTTTACAGAAACCCTTACAGCAGAGGAATTCCACGGCCATTTTACGTGTATTGGGC
>CAVACS010000236.1:0-2802 GCA_963587105.1 Anaerovoracaceae bacterium
CGAGAGGCTAGGACAACACCCATCGGTACCTATGCATTCTCCCGTAACGTAGTGCAGAGCACTGAGGCTAATCAACAAGGGTAGAGCTTTCGCTCATACCCCGGGATTTATCCCGTGGGTTGTTGATATTCTCCTCCTGTTCCTGCCGAGAATAAGGTTTATCGAGCTTTTCACATATCTCTCAGAGTCTCCTGCCGGGGAAGAAAAGAGCAGAAAAGACATAGATGGGAAGCACAAAAAAACTGCCCCGGGGAAAGCCTTGTGAAAATGACATGTCATCCCTCCGCTTATAGTGTAGCCTACTCGAAGGAAAAGAGAAAAAGGGCGGCTTCAAAATACCATCAGAGAGAAAAGAGGCTCCAGAGACTCATCCGGAGAGACTGGAGAGCCGGACTATAGCCGAACAAAAGAGGCTGATGAATAAAAGGAAGAGACCGCCAGGAGGACGAAGAAGTCATAACCTTCCGGACAATCTGCAATGAAGGGAGAGAGATACCACTTCCATAGGACAGCTTTTCCACTGCATGGAAGCAGTAGCTCATTCAAGCACGGTGCCGATGAAATCACGTGCGCCGTTGATGAACGAGAGCACATCCATCTCCTTCTTCATCGGAGGAAGCACACGGCTTACATATAAGTATCCCTCTCCTGTTGCAATTCGGAGGCCCTTCTTCTTATCGAGTGCAACGACAGTGCCGGGAGTTTCCGTACACGGCTCGAAGGGAAGGAATGACGAGGAGTGGACACCGCTTATGATGAACGGAGAGCCCTTGTAGATACACCATGCCTTCGGATACGGATAGCATGCTCTGACAAGGGCATGTATCGAGGAGGCACTCTCCCTCCAGTCTATTCTTCCGTCATCCTTCTTTATGAAGCCTGTGTAGCTGGCTTCTCCCCGCTGCGGATAGGGAATTATGTTGTGGGCAGATTCAAGAATGGAGAGCACAAAGGAGGGGGCCATTTCAGATATGACAGTCTCGAGAGACTGGGCTGTTTCAGTACCGTCGAGTCTTATCGGTTCCATGCCGTAGATATCACCCTCGTCGATCGAGAGCGAGATACGCTGGACGGCAATTGCCGTCTCCCTTTCGTTGTTCCTTATGACGTTGAAAATCGGGCTGCATCCCCTGTAGAGGGGAAGAGGAGAAGGATGTACGTTGAATGTATACTTGAAAAGGGAAAGAAACTTCGGCCCGAATATCCTGCCGTACGAGAATGAAAGAAGCGAGTCAACTTTGAGAGACTGCACAATCTCACGCTCCGCCCTGTTGAGGTGTTCGGGTGTGAATACCGGAAGATTGAGTTCTTCGGCCTTCACCTTCACAGGCGTCGGCACAAAGCCCTTCCCCCTCTTCTTCGGGGCATCGGGGGTTGTGAAGACTGCCGTCACTATATCCTTTTCGGCAAGCTTCTCCAACAGCGGAACGGCAATCTTCTCGGTTGCGGCAAAAAGCAGTTTCAATTTTTCTTCCTCTTGTTTTTCTTCATCCCGTTCTTCTTCTCATAGGAACGGAGAAGCTTCGCCCTCTCCTCATCAGAGAGATGATCTATGAACAGGTGACCCTCAAGATGGTCGTTCTCATGCTGGATGACACGTGCCAGGAGGCCGTCGGCATCGAGGACGAAGGCCCTGCCGTATTCGTCCTGTGCATGAACCTTCACCCTCACAGGTCTCATCACGTTATGATAGACACCGGGAATCGAGAGACATCCCTCCTCATAGGGTCCCTGCTCCTCGCTTGTCTCGAGAATCTCGGGATTGATGAAGACATACTGTCTGCCGTCCCTTATGTCGACGACAAAGAAGCGGCCGTCTACACCGACCTGCGGAGCCGCAAGTCCCACGCCCTCAGCTTCGACGAGTGTCTCGAGCATGGCATATGTTAAAAGACGCAGTGCATCGTCGAACTTCTCGACAGGCCTGCACTTCCTTCTGAGAATATCATCACCGATTTTAACTATTTCAAGAGCTGTATCTTCCATATAATCACCTTTTTATACAATAATACCGCTTTCCGTGATAAGAAAAAACAGAGCTTTCTCTGAAAAATGAACTTTTATACCGTCAAAACCCCTTCAGTAAATAACACCGTTTTTTCTATTATAGCTCCCAGGAGAAGATAATGGAAAGAAAAACACCACACTACGGTCCATCTGACAGGCCCCCTCTCAAGGAGTGGATTCCCCTCTCGATCCAGCATGTATTCGCAATGTTCGGAGCAACGATCCTCGTTCCGATACTCGTCGGCCTAGATCCCTCGACAGCGCTCTTCACAGCTGGAACAGGAACACTGATCTACATCCTCCTGACAAAGGCGATGGTCCCCGCATTCATCGGCTCGTCGTTTGCATTCATCACGCCGCTCATCACGATATCATCACAGTACGGGTGGCCATATGCAATGGGAGGAGCATTCGCATCGGGACTGATGTACGCACTTGTCGCCCTCATCATAGCACGCTGCGGTTCGGACTGGATCCACAAGGCACTGCCTCCGGTCGTCATCGGCTCGGTCATCATCGTCATCGGACTTAACCTTGCACCGACAGCCATGAACATGGCAATGTACACCAACACCTCCGACACCTCGACCTACAGCCTCGTCTATCTCTCGATAGCGCTTGTGACGCTTGCAGTAACAATAGCGGCGAACATGTTCTTCAAGGGCTTCTTCTCGGTAATCCCGATTCTCTTCGGCCTTGCCGCCGGCTATATCTTCACCCTTGTCATGGGACTCTTCTTCCCGTCCTACGCAATCATAGACTTCACAGTAGTGAAAGAAGCCGGCTGGCTGGGCT
>CAVACS010000237.1:0-2798 GCA_963587105.1 Anaerovoracaceae bacterium
GAAAGAAGGTACCTGATTCAGTGAGTTTTCGTGTAATAATTCTGGAGATTCAGGTGTAGAGAAGGCGTGAATATGTAAACTCGGCAGCCGTCACAGTATAGGGGGAGCCCTTCTTTGTCGGGGAATGAATGTACTTTATGTTGAATCCGTATCCGTTTCCGCCTTTCGTTTCATAGCTCATACCTGCTTCTCCCGTAAACGAGACGCTGACACTATCGGTAGAAAGCTCGTTCGGTGTTGTATAGTTTATGGTCCCCTTCGCCGGCGTGAAGAATGCCACGAGATAGGGTTGAAGCAGAGAAAACGAGCTTTTCAAAATCCAGCCCTCCCTATCCATATATGCTTCGTCGTACTTCTTTGCGCTGTCGTTCAAAGTGAGGCGCTCTGTCCAGTTTCTCCCGTCGAACGACGCCTTGATCTGAAAGACCTCATTTTCTGTAACACCTTCCTCCAGACGGAGCACAACGCCTCCCGTCGAGCTGTCCACCAGATACCACGGCTCATCGTCCAGGCGGAATCTGAACCAGTTGTAACCTTCCCCGTTACTCCACATGTAGGAGAGAAGCGCCTCATCCTCCACCGCAACCTCAACGGCGCTGAACGGACGTATGTCACCGGATGCAGGAATGAGCTCTTCGATGTTCGTCTTCGGCCTTGTCATTTCCGTGCTGTATATCCCTATCCTGCTCTCTGTCCAGACTACACCGTCAGTGCTGCCCTCGAGGTACAGCCTGTTGATCCCTTCGTGAGAGTAAAGCGTGACGCTTGTGACAGCTGCGTCGACAACAGTCCATTCATCATCCACGTGTCTGCGGTAGCGGAAGAAGGAGAAAGCACCATCATCGTTATTCCAGGACCATACAAGGCCCCGCCCTCCCGGTGTCTCATCTCCGCTTTGCAAAAACTCCTTTTCCAGCACTGCATGCTCTGACAGAGACCAGATGACACCGTCAGCAGAGTGCTGTACAAAGAGCACGGAGACATCATCGTCGGTTACGAGGCTCGTCACAGTACCGTCAACGACAGTCCAACCCTCCTCATCCTCTCCGTCCGCCTGATAGCGGAAAAAGAGAGCATCGCTTTTCATACCTTTCCAGCTCCACTCCACCGGAGAAGAGAAAAGGGAGGCGGGTATGAACAAAAAAACGAGGCACAGCACCAATGCCCTCTTCGAGCACGCACTCTGCCTCGTTTCAATTCCGGCAACAAGATATCTTACCGCCCTGCGGGGAGGCGGACCTCCCCTGACTATCTTCCGTACAGTTCTGAAGTTATAGTCCATATTCCCCATAATCTTCCTTTACATCAGTAACACCTGCCGCTTCTACCGCCGATGGAGGCCGTAAAGCCCGGGTCTTCTGTATCGTCATAGTATAAGAGGTTTATGGCGGCTGCAATGAAGTTTTCCTCAAGTGACAAAAATGACGAATAAGAGTATTGACTTGATTTACCTGTAAACACATATCGGCACATTTTATTCTTTTTGCCGACATGTCGTAAAAAAAGCCCAAAGCTGCTCAAGACAGAAGTTTTTTCCCGCTCGAATAAGCACAATGAGGCCAACTAACTTCTAAACACAATGCAATCCATTCCTGGTAAGGTTTGCCTATCAGAACAACGGCATTAACACGGCAGTTCTATGTGGCTTGAGACAACAGAATGTACGTCTGCCGTTTTTGGGTGTACCACCAATTTACAAGACTGTTAAAAAACAAAGAGTTATTTTTTAGATTCCTCCTGCAATTCAAGCAAATATCTATCAAAGTCAGACATAAATAAACGGTCTTGAACAATGCGGTATTTTTCAAATTCTGTCTCGGCTTTTAACTTGGCAATCTCCGCTGTGATCTTCCCTGAATCCTGAAGCAATTCTCTGTCATCTGCCATCAGGAACAAATCCAGCCGCTTTGACCAGTCTTCCATTGTCATTGGAATATGTCGTTCTGCTCTTTCTTCAGCCAAATCCAAATAAGCAGAAACAATACGTTCCAATGACCGCAATTCTGATTCACTCTAATAATTCTTGGCAACCGAGATATCGCTCTTTTTTATTTTACCTTCCGGAGCTGCTTCCCATGTACTAAGCCCCATATGTGGCTTTTCTGCATCGGCACGCTCATATATCAACTCCGCAGCCGTATGTCCATGCACAGCAAAATGCATCTTATTCTGAACTTTGGCAAAAAAATCTTTCGTCGTCTTTGCTGTACAATCATAGTCAAGTGCTGTAGCATAGATATCGGTTATCTTCTGATAGAACCTCCTCTCAGAAAGACGGATTTCCCTTATCTCTTCAAGGAGACGGTCAAAGTACTCTGTTGTAAGTATAGATCCCCCATTTTTCAAGCGTTCATTATCCATGACCCAGCCTTTTATGGTGAAGTCTTTAACAATACCGTTAGCCCACTTGCGAAACTGTACAGCCCTCTCATTATTGACCTTAAAACCTACTGCAATAATCATTTGAAGATTATAATGCATGGTATCTCGTGTGACCTGGCGAAGACCTTCTGTTTGAACTATCCGAAATTTCCGGATAGTTGAGGCTTCTTCAAGCTCTGAATCTGAATAAATCTTCTTGATATGCTCGTTTATTGTACGCACATCCACATCATACAGAGTTGCCATCATCTTCTGTGTCAACCATATATTCTCATCTTCATAACGCATCTCAATGCTGTCACTCTGCCCCCCTATAGCGGCAACATATGTCAGGTACTCCGTCGCACTTGAACGGTTAGTTATTTCATTGTTTAACCTTATTGAGGTGGAAACTCCGATGCTTGCATCGTGAGAGG
>CAVACS010000238.1:0-2785 GCA_963587105.1 Anaerovoracaceae bacterium
GCGATGCGGTCACTCAGTTTCATGATTTCATCGAGTTCCTCGCTGATGAGGAGAATGCCGACGCCCTTCTCTCTGAGTTTCAGGAGTTCCCTGTGGATGAACTCCGCAGCACCCATATCGAGTCCACGGATGGGGTAGACGCAGACGAGGAACTTCGGGTTCCTGTCTATCTCCCTGGCAAGAATGACCTTCTGGATGTTGCCGCCCGAGAGCGAGCCCGCCGCCGTGTTGACCCCGGGACATCTGATGTCGAAAGCTGTCCTGAGACGGGATGCCGTCTCGTCTATCTCCTTCAGCTTCAGGAAGTGATGACTGGAGAATCTGTCGTCGCTGTCCTTGAGGATGATATTCTCCTTTACGGACATCGCCGGTACGATTCCCTCGGTGTTCCTCTCCTCGGGGATGTAACCCATACCCTTTCTGATGACCTCTCTCGGGGTGAGGTTGCTGATCTCCTCGCCGTAGAACATGATGGAGCCGCTCTCTGTCTCTCTCAGACCGTTTATGGCCTCCGCAAGCTCCCTCTGTCCGTTTCCCGATACCCCCGCTAGTCCCACGATCTCTCCGGCCTTTACTGTGAGGTTGAAGCCGTCGAGGGCGTTGAAGAGTCTGTCGGACTTGACGACGAGGTCCTTTATGACGAGTGCATCCGGGCCGTCGGAGGGGGAGGCGAGGTTCTCGGCCTCTTCCACTTCATGGCCCGTCATCAGCGCCGCAATCTCCTTCGGTGTGAAATCCTTTGTCTCTCCGTTGAATACAATGCGGCCGTGTCTGAGAATCGAGACCTTGTCAGAAAGGGCCTTGACCTCGTTGAGCTTGTGGCTTATGAAGATGATCGAGAGCTCCGAGCTCATCTTCCTGAGAAGAGCTATGAGTTCGTCGGTCTCCTGGGGTGTGAGGGCCGATGTCGGTTCGTCGAGGATAAGGAATCTGGCCCCGAGACAGAGAGTCTTCACGAGCTCGACCCTCTGCTGTTCTCCGACGGAGAGCTGCCAGATGAATGCGTCGGGATCGACAGCAAGGCCGTAGTGGCTGCTTACCTCTTCTATTCTCTCCCTCACGGCCTTAAGACGCACTGTAAAGCCCCAGTGTTCCTTCATTCCGAGAGCGATGTTCTCGAGTACAGTCATGTTGGGTACGAGCATGTACTGCTGATGTACCATTCCGATTCCATAGGCGAATGCATCGTTGGGGGAGCGGAACTTCACTTCCTCTCCGTTGATGAACATCCTGCCTTCATCCGCCTGATAAAGTCCCATCACGATATTCATCAGCGTCGTCTTTCCTGCGCCGTTCTCTCCGACGAGGGCAAGTATTTCATGTCTGCCGACCGTGAGCGAGATGTCGTCGGATGCAAGAACACCGGGGAATCTCTTCGTGATGTGTTCAAGTCTGAGTTCAAGTATTTCGTTAGCCATTGTTTCCAAAACAGCCGGCCGAAGCGGCCGGCATAAAGTCAGTTGTCTTATCTGTCAGAGTGTTGCGTAGTCTACAGATGCCCAGTTCGAAAGGATGTCCGGTGTTGCCTGGAATGCCTTGATCTGATTCTCGACAGCCTCTCTGATCTCCGGTGTGATCTTGTCAGCGCACTTTGCTTCGTTCCATTCCCAGATGAAGCCGCCGTTGTGGAAATTCATCGGGAGGCATTCGCCGCCGAGGATACCTTCTTCGAACTTCTCGACGAGGCCTACGACGACTGCCTTGTAGTTGTATGCAGATGCCGCGATACACTTATAGCCCTCGGCAAGGTCGATCTGTGCTATATCCTGTCCGACCCACCAGATATCCTCGTTAGGATAGTCTGCGACAGCTCTGAGAGCTCCGAGAGCCTGCTGGGATGAACCTGTCAGGACATCAGCGCCGCCCTTGATGAAAGCCTGTGCAGCTTCGCCGGACTTGACTGTGTCGTTGAAGTTACCGATATGTGTGACCTGGATCTTGCATGCAGGGTTGGAAGCCTGTACTCCGAGTACGAAGCCTCTGTTGTAGCGTGCAGCATCTCCGCCGTCGATAGGACCGACGAGAGCGACCTTGTTGACCTTGGTCGTGAGTCCTGCCACGATACCCGAAAGATATCCTGTCTCCTCAGACTGGGGCATGTATGTGAATACGTTGTCTGCGATGATGTCCGAGGATGTTCCGAAAGCGAACATGACATCGGGGAACTCTGCAGATGCTTCCTCGACCTGTGCTCTGAACTGCGAGCCGTGGACGATGATGATGTTGTAGCCGAGGTTGACATATGTTCTTATAGCCGTCATGGTGTCTGCCGGCTGTGTGTTCTCGACAGCTTTGTATTCGGCGATCTTGCCGGGCATTTCCTCCATTGCCTCGACGATACCGTCATGCATGCTCTGACACCATCCCTTGTCATCGATTGTACTCGAGACGATAAGAGCAATCTTGATCTCGTTCTTCTTTGTCTCTTCCTTGCCGCCCTGTGCGGATACAGTTGTTACTGCAAGAGCAAGTACGAGACAGATAATCATAAGTTTTTTCATCTAGTCCTCCATGGGCGGGGATACTTTCCTCTGTTTCCCCTTTATTAATAACCTGTTCTCATTATTGAGGGAGAATCTGAAAAAAAGCAAAGAAAAGTTTTCGGTTAAAAAAGCCTCCGGAAAGCCTCATTTTTCTTCACTTTTTTCTTCTTTTCCGCTCCGGGAAGGTATAGACTTGTTTTCATGAAGTATTATGACTGGGTTGTCGTCGGCGCCGGGGTTACCGGGTGCTGGCTGGCATATGAGCTGACAAAGAGAGAGAGGAGTGTCCTCGTCATCGACAG
>CAVACS010000239.1:0-1151 GCA_963587105.1 Anaerovoracaceae bacterium
GTTCTGCAAAGTGGGCAGATGAAGAAGAGCTTGAAAACGCGGGTCTTCTTGGTGAAACCGGAGTTGTCATGGGACAGACATATGACGCGGTATACAAAGGAATAGAGAGAAAGCCGCCGGAGAGAAAGAGGGGAGAGTCGCTGGAAGATTTTCATGACAGACAGATCAAATGGACTCCCGGTAAGGATTATACCTTACAGAAGAAGGGTGATATCATCATGCAGCAGGCCAATGCTCATACGCTTGTTGTCGGATCCACCCGTTCAGGTAAAGGTGTCGGCTGTATCATCCCAACAGCTTTCAAATGGACGGAATCTCTTCTTCTTTTCGACCCGAAGGAGGAAAACTGGCAGATAACAAGTGCATTCAGGGCAAAGTTTTCATACTGTTTCAAGTTCCAGCCGGAAAATCCGAAGGAATCGATACATTACAATCCTCTTCTTTCAATCAGACGTGGTGTTGCAACAATGCCTGATATCCAGAACCTCTGTCTTTCTCTCATTGCTGTAAATGAACAGAGTAAAGATCCCTTCTGGGACAATGAAGCGCGGAAACTTCTTGCGTCTGTTATCGGTTATGTAATCTACTGCAATTCACCGGAGAATAAGACATTCAGAGAGGTTTATTCCATCTTCACGGCACAGGATGAGGCGTTTGACGAAGCAATGAACGCACAGAAGGAAGAACTGGGCGAAGAAGAGCAGGTAGACGATGACAAAACTCCCGTCCAGAAAAGACTTCTTTTCTATGCAGATAACGCTAAGAAATACAAAGAAGAAGCAATGCAGCATCTTATGATGACGCCCGAGCAGAAAGAGCAGTTTCTCAATCGGTATTCTCAGTCAAGAAAGACAAGGGAGAAGATTGAAGAATCATGCAAAGGTCTTTTGATGCAGGAAGATATCGATAACATTGACCGTATCATGCAGGATCTGACTTATTTCGGGAATTGTGAACCGAGGCAGCTTTCATCTGTTGTATCGACCATGATGTCGAACCTGCAGGTTATAGCGGACCCCAATGTACAGACAGTTACCGATAGAAGTGATTTCACAATCGAAGATTTTCTTGACGGTATTGTCGACGACTCCGGTAAGGTCAGACCGATATCTCTTTATCTTGTCACATCTCTTGCGTCAATGCAGAGACTT
>CAVACS010000239.1:1161-2783 GCA_963587105.1 Anaerovoracaceae bacterium
GAAGATTTTCTATGAACAGGCAATTACGCTTCTGACGAGAGAGTTGAAAAGACGTCCGTACAGACTTTTATTGATTTTCGACGAGTTCAGACAGATGGGCAAAATGGAAATTGTCGAAAGAGCGTTGGCACTTTCTGCAGGGTATGGTGTTATCTGTATGATAATTATTCAGTCATATGAACAGCTCAAGACACTCTATCAGTCAGATGCACTGTTCACAGACAACTTTGCGTATCAGATAATACTCAGAGTAAACGATAACGCCACCTGTAAGAAGATAGAAGAAATGCTCGGTCAGAGTACTAAGAAACACACGAAAATGAACACTTCCGGTAATCTCGGCGAAATCATACAGCGGCACGAAAGTCTGGATACACAGGAGATCGGGAGAAGCCTCATGACTGCTGAAGAAGTAAGAACAATGCCGGACGACGAAGAGGTTATCATTGCATCCGGTATGCATCCGTATAAGGCAAAGAAAGTGAGATACTATCTCGACAGCAGGTTCACGCCTCTCTATAGAGCTAATCATGGGAAAGGTAAACAGTTCCCGTGCCCGAGTCTTGAAGATAACTATCCCCATCCGGAAATTCTCGAGAAGGACCCTGTGACCGGTAAACTTGTTGCCAAGAGCGGTCTCGACAGAGAAGGCTGGCATCTCCTTCTCGGTTACAAGTGTGACATTGAGAAGATTGCAACGGAAAGCAAACCTTCAACAGACAATATCGAAAGAGAATTTGACAGCAGGGAAGATATCATCGTTGATGCACCGAAGAATCCGGAAGAGGAAGAGAGAAAGGAGTCTGTTGAACCCAACCCGACAGGTATCAATGAACTTCCGGAAGACATTATTTCATTCTATGAGAACTTTATGGGTGCGAAATAGTCAATGTGGTCTGTTTGAACAAAATATTGCGATTTGTGCTATAATGTGTGTAAGGACATATCACTTATGGCACGTAAGAACAATTTTGATAACTCAAATAAAACCAGGGTACATCTCTGTCTGCCGACAGATGTATATCAGGACATAAAGGCAAAAGCAGAAGAGAAGGGAATCAGCATTTCTTATTTCTACTCTCAGTTGATGTGTGAAGGGTTTTCGCATTACAAGACGCAGCGCACCATCGAGGAGTTACGCGGAGATGTTGATACCTTATACCTTGCACTTGAAGTAATCAGTGCCAAGATAGATGAAATGGTCAAGCTGTTTACTATCCGTATGCCGTCGCCGCAGTTTTCGTCCTCTGACGAGAAAGAAAAGATGATAGCAAAAGGGTCTACAATGGCACGCAGTGTATGTCTTTCTGCACAGAAAGCGGTTGAAGATTTCAGACTCGGAGAGAGTAATGTTGATTCTCTCGGGATTGAAAAGCTTTTGAAAACCTTCGCAGAGCACATCGAAAGCTCGGAAAAGAATACAAAAGCAGAAACTGCGAAAGAAAACAAGAAAGACGAAATCGTATTATCAACAACCCACGGGACAAGTCCCGGGGTATGTAGCGAAAGCGAACATACCCTTGTTGATTAGCCTTAGTGCTCAGCACTACGTTACGGGAGAATGCATAGGTACCGAGGGGTGTTGTCCTAGCCCTTCGCTCTACGGTCCGTGTTTAAACAGT
>CAVACS010000240.1:0-2773 GCA_963587105.1 Anaerovoracaceae bacterium
TCATAACGCACGGATTAAGTACGTTTACTATAACTTTGTATGATTTGTATACAAGGCCGGCATCGATGAGCCACTGGATTGCGTTCTCGAAATCTTTCATTCTTGCTCCTTCCTTTACTCCGCCGAAGAAAAACTTCTTGTTTTCCTTTGCAAGCTGCAGCGGAAGAGCAGACCATACCATCCTGATCCTGGGTAGTTCCTCCGGTTTTATGTGCTTTCCGAAATCACCGTCGTACTGGCTTAGAATTGAATTCTGTATTTCTCTCACCTCATCGTAGTTTCTTCTGAGAGAGAAGGAGAGGACGCATTCGGGCATGCCTCCCACAAAAAGGTAATTTTTCAGATGTTCCCTGTAACTCTCTCTCAAATCCCTGATGAGGGGATTTCTTATATCGGATAGTGCTTCTGCAAGCTCTTCTTCTCCCATTGCAGAGAGATATTCTGAAAAATTCATCGGATAAAGATTAAGTTCGTTGATTTTCCCCACCGGAAATGACACGTCGTTGTGTATTCTGACGCCGAGGAGCGAGCCTGCCGCTACAATATGATATTGAGGTGCCTCTTCACAGAAATACTTAAGTGATTCAAGTACTTTAGGCGCCATCTGGATTTCATCGAATATCAGTAGTGTTTCTCCCGGCCTTATTGTGGCATGGTACTGTACTTCCAGAGCCCTGATTATCCTTTCAGTATCAAAATCGGAATCGAAAAGCCGTGCAGTCTTTGTATTGTTGTAAAAAGATATATAGATAGAGCTCGAAAAGAATTGTCTTCCGAATTCCTTCATCAGCCATGTCTTGCCGACTCTTATGTGGAGCTCAACATAAGAGTAGTTATGTTGAGAAATACATTATGTTAAGTTGATGGTTTAATTCTCAGCAATACAAAGAACTCTCATTCAGATTACTCAACATAACAAAATGAAGTTTATCCAACACAACTGATTTTGAAGGTAAAAGAAGAACCCTTTCATCTTATGGATAGCTGCTTGTCCTTAATAATTGCATTTTAAGTTTACACGAAGTATTAGGACTAAGTTTTACGTTTTACATAAATATTGCTATTGGCAACCTTAATCAGATCCCCTATCAAGCAGAATAAAGATGCACGATAATATAGGTAAAAAGAATTTACGATAATAATGCTGAGACATGGGAATTATATGACCTATCTAAAAGTATGGAAAAATTATGTTGAGTGATTGAGAGTGAATTGTCTTAGAGAGTAAAGATTTGTGTGGTGGAACTTAACATAACGTTTCACTGCACATAACGACCTGCCGCGAGCCCCAGATCACGAGTGGTTTTCTGTTCTCTTTTGTTTTCCATTCTATCAGTTTACTCATCAATTTTCTTTTCATGTCTCAAATATAGCAGAAAAAATGTACGTTATAAACACTTTTTCCGCGGAAAAAATGTAAAGATAACACACATCACAGAGATTTCGGAGCCGGAGAGACAAAGAAGACGCGACTTGAAAGAGCGTGGAATATGAAGAGCCGAATCTATGGAGAGACAGAGGAGAAATGCAGGCGGATATTTTCAGAGAAGAAGGAAAGAAAATCTTTTTTACAATTTCGGCTCTCAGAGCTGACGAGAGCGTCAATCTTTGTATATAGTATTGTAACTTTTGAGGTTTGACGATGAAAAGATTGATATATACAGTACTCTGTTTTCTTACACTTCTCACTTTGGCGGCAACTCCCGACAAGGTCCGCCTGATATCCATCGGTCTCGATTATGCAAATTCCCCCTCCGAGGATATGCTTCTTTATGGAACTGTCAACGATGCCTCTGCCATGTCGGCGGCACTGGGGAACATAATGCAGGCCAAAGGCGTCGAGTTCGAGAGCATAATGATGCTCCAGGAGGGGAAGGGCGACTACTTTGTCGAAATCACCGTCTCAGCAAAGGATGACCTCAGAGCACTCGTGGACGATGTCGAGGAGATACTGGTCTCTCTCAATCCCGATTCGGAAGACGCAACGGAATACGAGCTCGATGACGAGACGTATCTCATCCGCGACAGAATAGCCGATGCCGAGACGCTCGATGCCCTCTACGATGAAATAGCCTCCTTTGATGCTGGAGACGGCTCTGTCGACTTCGACTTCTTCGATATAAAGGATACTCCGCTGTACCCGTCGGCAGACAATATCCTTACGCAGATTCTTCTCTCATCCGACCTCGATTATGACGACCTTCTCGTCGTCTATTACTCCGGCCACGGCGGAAGCGAGGATGCATTCACACGCTTCGCGATGGGTGAGCTTTTAAAGCCGTACGTCGAGGACGGGAGAATAACGGCAGAGCAGAGGGACGCCGTCCTCAAGCTCGATGTCATCATAACCGACTGCGTTATGGATACCCTTATCCGCCTCGATGTCGACGAGGAGACCATTCTCGATATCGCAGAAAAGATGGATAACAGCACAGATACCTACAAGACGGGAGTGCTCGCAACGGCGTACACATACGACAACTACTATGCGGACTGTACGAGCCTCGAGATGTACATGCTCTATGTGACGCTCTCGTTCCTGAAGTGCGACTCAGTCCTTATTCTCGACTCCTGCTACTCCGGTTTTGCGGCTGACAACCTCATCGAGTATCTTGATGCTTCGGAGTACGACCATGCCGTGAATATCGAGGTGATGAGCGCATCGACGAAGGAGGAGACGAGCGAGGAATACGGGGTGGAGCTCGACAACGGGGATTACGATGACCACGGTGCCTTCACCCTTGCGGTTCTCTCGAAACTGGGGTGGGAGCTT
>CAVACS010000241.1:0-2698 GCA_963587105.1 Anaerovoracaceae bacterium
GTCAAAAAGAAGCCGATCGATTAGTAGCTGTTGCAACTACATTGAAGAACATGGGTGATATAGCCATCGAAAACCCATTTTTCGGGAAGACCCAGGCCTCCGGGAGTTTTCTTGAAGGAATTTATGAAAACCCAGAGAATCGGATATATGGAAATCAGGATGACAAACAACATCAATAAATACCGCAGTATTTTTGCGATAACGTTGCTCAGTCTGGTTTGTCTCATCTTCATTTCTCCCCTCCTCAGTCCGCTCCATCTGTTCTGAAAGCCCTGTTGATAAGGCAGACGATGATGATTCCGAGAATGAATTGTATGACTCCTGCAGTATTACCACGGGCAAAATTGAGCTTTGTACTCCCGAGAGACGTTCTGTATATGTAATAGCTTAACGAATACGTGGCGTTATCGGGACCGCCGGATGTGATCAGTGCAATTTCATTGTAAAGCAATAATGCATAATTGGCCGCCATGACTGAAATGGTGCCGATCATCGGACGAAGTAGCGGCAATGTGATGAAAGCGTCAATCTGCCTGTCAGATGCACCTTCGATGAGAGCAACTTCGTAGATGCTCTGATCAATGGAAAAGATCTGTGTCAGAAGAAGAAGGCAATTCGAGCCTCCGAAGAAAATAAAAGTCAGCGTTATACCCCAGAATGCGAGAGTCGGATCTGAAAAGACACTTACGTCTGACCCCGGCCGTATCCTGTTGAACAATTCTGTGACAATGCCTCTTGACGGGCTGAAGAGATTGAGGAATATAAGACCTATAGCCGCAGTTGAAATGATGTTCGGAATTAAGAATACATTACGGGTGAATTTCCATCCCTTCATTTTTTTCGACAGAGTCAGGGCAACAAGAATGGTGAACGGAACCTGGATAAGGAGCGTCAGGACAACCCATTTCAGAGAGTTCATCAATGCCTTCATGAAGGATGCATCAAATCGTAAGAGCTTCACATAATTGTCGAAGAGATGGTCCCAGCCCAGGAACTCCGGCGCCGTGAAATTCGTGTAGTTCCAGGAGCAGAAGGATGTAAAGAATATCGTGATGAGCGGATAAGCGTAGACAACGAGGAACAAGATTGTGCATGGAGTAAGAAAGGCAATTACAAACCATGTTTTCTTATTGATAAGAGAGTGCAGAACATCACCACCTCTTCCTTTTTCTTTTTTCATGTAATCAAATCCCTTCTCCTGAGAGGGAGACAGAAGCCTGCTCTCTCCCGCGCTTTCTCCCGTCTTAGTCCTCACGGAGGTAATATCAAGTGCTTCGCTGTAATCTTCCATGATTTATCCGGAGTGATATAACCCGCGACCGCTCCGGACACCATCTGACACATTACTATTGAAGAAGGAGTGTTACAGATGTAACACCCCCCTTCCCGATGCATTTTATAATGCGCCTGCCTTAATTACGGCATCCAGTTCCTTAATGACATCGTTTACAGTTTTCGAGCCGATCTTCAGGCCGGCATATTTAGCCTGGATTTCGCCCTCATAGTCGCCGAACTGATTTCCCAGACCGAGAGCCTGGTAATCGGCAGACATACAGAGCTGGCATGCGGATACCAGAAGTTTTGCCTCCGGAGCATCCACCTTGTCAAGAAGCGACATATAGTCGACATTCGTGTTGGGAGCCATACCGATGCCGTAAGCGATTATCTTGTTGGCAATCTCTTCGCTTGTCATGTATCTGATGAATTCAATACAAGCAGCAGTCTGGGCATCTGTAAGGGAACCGGATACGACAAAACCTGTGCCGCCGGACATAAGGGAAGCACGCTTTCCCGGTTCGTTTGTCGGGAAATTTGCCGGCTTTATGTTCTCTGCTCCTGCCATACAGTCCACACTTCCGCCTGCATCCCAGACTCCGTTGAAGAGCATAGCTGTCTTTCCGTCGAAGAAATCGCTGCGGTACTGCTCATCATCGTCACCACCGGGACCGAAATTTGCAGAATCAATCTTCTGAAGAACCTGTTTCTGCATGAATGTCATCACTTCACGGAATGCAGGATCATCAAACGTCATCACGTCTGCACCCTTTTCATAGAATGCACGGGTGGAAGCATCTGCCTGGAAACGACCTGCCGTAAGTATGTTGGTCGGCCAGCCTGCATTGAGACCAAACGGGGTAATTCCAGCACTAATAAGCTTTTGAACTGCTTCTTCAAAGTCTGCCCAGGTCTTCCAGTCTGCGGGCACCTTTGCACCTGCTTTCCTGAACAAAGCTTCGTTATACCAGAATCCGACAGCCTCGATCTGCTCTCTGACGGAATAGATCCTGCCATCAGAAGTCAGGTTCTGAGTGTAACAGACTCCGGCGCCTGCCTTGAAATCCGGATCGGCATCCAGATAAGGCTTCAAATCTAGAATCAAGCCTGCCGCACTCGCAACAGGAACGATATTCCAGCCTCCGAAATCTGCAATGTCGTAGAACTTTCCGCTGCTGATATCGTTGAGTGCCGTATTGTAGATTCCCTCTGCTCCAGAGGAATCCGGAACTGCAACAAAGTTGAACTCGTCTTTGTGCATATCAGCAAAATCCTGGTAGATCTGTCTCATCTGAGCCGCTGCAGGCCATTCCGATTCATCATGGTAGTAGCCTGAATTTCCTAGATTTTATACATGGTAAACAGAGCCCTATTTTTTCGGCTTTCTACCACGCTTAGCCTTCTTACCTTGCCTGTGCAGAAT
>CAVACS010000242.1:0-2686 GCA_963587105.1 Anaerovoracaceae bacterium
CAATTACTGTGTGCGTCCGGTCCGGGCTTTTTGATAACAATTTATCTATTCAACACTTTAAAGGGTTTGGGGAATGTGTCCCCAAACATCAATGAGGAAAATATGTAAAAAGAATCGGGATTGAGTTGTCTGAGTATCATTTCATTGATGTGTCACCAGATATACAGGTCAGGAAGGTGTTTGAGAAGTTGGGGCTTATTTTGCAGGGAGCTTATCAGGATCAGATTATCGGGGTGGCTAGAGAAATCAATCCAACATATCCGGAAATTGTAGATGGATTCCTTTGGGAGGCAGGGAGAACATATTGTAAAGGAAATAAACCGGATTGCGATAAAGGTTGTTATCTAAGAGGCTGTTGTAAATTCTATAAGGAACATCCATAGATAAGCTGAAAGAAGATAGAACAAAGGTCAAATAGTGTTTGTAAGAGCGTCTAACAGAAACAATGGAATGTGTAAGCGGGCGTTTATAAGTGTTGTAACAGCGGTAAAGAAATATGCCGGGGAGGACGTGAAGTAATTATGGCCCTTTACTACAACCTTCAGGTCTATAAGGATGTGTATGCACTTGTGCTACGGCTGTTTCAGTATACGAAGGATTATCCGAAGGAGTACAAATACTCGCTCGGGGAGGATATTCGAAGAGACAGTGTGGTGCTCGTGAGGTCGATATACAGGGCAAACAGGGCTTATGACAAGACGCCCGATCTTGAGGCCTTCCTCGATGACTTCGAGGTGCTGAAGTTTGAAGTGAGGCTCAGTAAGGATCTTCACTTATTGAGTATCGGGCATTTTGGTGAGATTTCCGCACTGATGGATACCATCGGGAAGGAGATAAACGGCTGGAAGAAGGCCGTAAGATAGCCGGAGTTTCGTCTGTCACGGTGGGCGGAAGCGGGCTTGGCTTAGTGAAAAGCGTATGGGAGGAGTCTCGTAAGAGGTCAGTCAGTCTTTCCCGGAGTGCTCCGGGGAAGGCAATACTTCCTCCCCTTTGGTCGAGTTCTGAGAACAGTGGCAACAACGCGTGGAAACAGAACTTCAACAATGGAAACCAGAACAACAACAACCGCAACAACAATAACTATGTGCGTCCGGTCAGGGTTTTCACTGAGTCTGCAGGAGAGAAAAATCTCCTGCTTTTGTATTTATGGGGGATGTAATGGACAGGCAGCTTTATCTTTTCATCGATGAGCCGGTTACTGTAGGTGAGATCTTCGAAGCCTACTATGACTGCCGTAAACATAAGCGTACGTCCCCCAGTGCCCTCGCATTCGAAGTGGACCTTGAGCGTAATCTCTTCCGGCTTCTTGATGAAATCAACAGCTACAGCTATGAGCCTCAGCCTTACAACTGCTTCATTATTGATAACCCCGCCGTCAGGGAGGTCTTCGCCGCATCCTTCCGAGACAGAATCGTACACCATCTTGTCGTCAATGCCGTCAATCCTCTTCTTGAAAAGAGGCTCATCTACGACGTATATGCCTCGAGGGTGGGGAAGGGTACGCACTTCGCCATAGAGAGGATGCGTCACTTCATGGCATCGGCCACTGACAACTGGAATGAGGAGGCGTGGTGCCTCAAACTCGATATCTCCTCGTTCTTTGCATCCATCGACAGGAATCTTCTCTTCTCGAGGCTCAGCGAGTACCTCAACAGGTATTACGTGAAGGACAACTATCGGATCATCATGTATCTCATCGAGAAGATTCTCCTTACCGACGTGACAACGAACGTAAAGTTCGTCTCTCCTGGAAGCTCCTGGAATAAGCTTGCTCCTTCGAAAAGCCTGTTCAATGCGCCTCCCGGGAAGGGCCTTCCCATCGGGAACCTGACAAGCCAGGTCTTCGCCAACTTCTACATGGCACCGCTTGACCATTTCATCAAGCATGACCTCGGAATAAAGATGTACGGACGCTATGTCGACGACTTCTTCCTTATTCACAGGGACAGGGAGTATCTAAAGGAGTGTCTTCCCAGAATACGGGAGTTTCTCTCTTCCGAGCTCTCTCTTACTCTGTCTCAGCGGAAGGTTGTTCTCCAGAGAGTCAACCATGGTATTAAATTCCTGGGGGTCAGAATAGAAGCGGGGCATATCAACATCGTGAGGAGAACACAGGAGAACTTCCGATCTGTCATACTCGAGTACAACGAGAAGGCACGACGGCGTAAGCTGTACCCGGAAGAGAGGAAGAAGCTCCTCTCTTCTGTCAATTCATATCTCGGTATCATGAGGCACTACAACACCTTCAACAAAAGGGTCGAACTCATGTCTCTGTTAAGCCCACGCATCCTCTCTCTCTTCCGGATACATACTGGATACAGAAAGATCACACTGCGGCATTGAGCAGCCAGCGTTCTGTAATGCTGCCGCACTGGCATAGCATGCCCCTGTGCCGTTTCTGACGGACGCCTATTTCTCTGTCAGTTCCCAGTGTCCGTTTTTTCCTCTGCCTACAAAATGAACGGAAGCCATTGAATTGAGTACTCTCTGAACAGTTCTCTCGCTTATTGAGAGTCTGTATGCCATTTCCTTTCTCGATATCCTGTTGTTGGCTGATATCATCTGCAGAATCCTGGTACTGACCTCCTCCTGACTGAACTGCGTTGTCGGTTCCTGTTTTTCATTTGTTTTTCCGGAGGTACCAACGTCGGTTTTTCGAGTGCCAACGTCGGTTTTTCGAGTGCCA
>CAVACS010000243.1:0-1116 GCA_963587105.1 Anaerovoracaceae bacterium
GGTTGTCGAACTTACAGCAGATGGTGAGGCTACATATCAGACAGATGTTGTTTCTGCCTTATCATCATGGTCGCCGTCGGAGGCAACTCAGAGATACTTTATTTCGCATTACATTGAAGAGCTCAGGAGTGTCTCGACGGACAATAATATCAACAAAGAGAATGCAAACAGCATATACCAGCGCACTGTAGACGATGCTTCTAAATATGTAAGTGACTGGTATACGACAAACAATCCGATTACACGCAGCAAGAATGAATATGTCCTCATTCCACTCGATCAGATGGCCGTTGTTGCATACAACACAAATCAGTGGAAAGTAACATGGAGAGAGACAAGCTATCGTATCAGCGATAAAGAGATATTTGCAGACCAGCAGTATGAGGCAATTTTAACGGTCAGTTTCTATCTTCCCGATACTGAAAGGCGCAGAAGAGAGAATCCTATCGGGATGTATGTTTCGAATATCGAAATCGTAAAAGAGAGGAACCTCCTGTAATGTACATAGGACAGAAACTATCCAGCATCATATTACTTCTTTTAGACATTCTTCTGATGTTGATAATCATTGCTCTTGCGGTTTTCATTGCAATCATAGCAGAAGAAACAGGACAGCCGGAGGTTCTTGAAATCAGAGAAAACGGGGAAGGGGCATGGTATGAAGAGCCGGTCAAGCTACAGGAAGATTATGTTCCGACAGATGCTGCATATATACTGGTTATCAAAGATTTCATCCGTGGACTACGGATGGTTGAATCTTTCTATGACACAAATGAATACCTGGTTGCCCGTGCTCTGATGTGTTCAACCGGTAATGCCAACAAAAAGCTGCAGAGCAAACTTGAGGCAGAAAATCCTTTCGATCTGGCGGGCAGTACAAGAATTGATGTTCCTTATAACAGCATAACTGTCACCAAGATAAGTCAGACGCAATGGAAGGCTTCATGGCGGGAAAGAACTTACGACAGCACGGGAACCAAGACGATGGAAGCTGATTATGAATCGGTGTTTCATACGACTTTAATGGAAAGTCAGGATCTCTCTGGAAGTTCTTTGAATCCTAAGAAATACAACCCCTTAGGCATTTATATATATGAATATGACATAGATTTACTG
>CAVACS010000243.1:1126-2659 GCA_963587105.1 Anaerovoracaceae bacterium
TGTGCAACAGGTAATACAGGGACAGAATACTCCAACAGCAGGGCACAGGTTATCGACATTCAGAAATCCGACTGGTCCAAGGCTAATGTTGACATTCCGACGACTGCTATTATTCAGCCGGAAGATCTTGTTGTCAGCCCTGTTATTGATATAACAACACTGAAGGCTGAGACAGAGACTGCTACGGCTACAGTGCATTCATCCACTCTTGAACAGCAGGTTAAGAAGGAAGAAATCAAGACGGCACTTGAGACAGATCCGACAGTATCAACGGAGCTTGATGAAGATTTTTCAGCAGGCTTCAAGACAGGTGTGTCGGCTTCTAATACTTCGACCTCTGTTACAGGCAAGACTTCCGGGCAGATTGCATCGGAAGCGACTGCAAACTCTTTTGTTTATATCAACTCATCAAATGCGTTTACAGGTGCCATTGCTGAATACGATTATCTTGAGGGAAGAATTTACGAGGTCATAACAAGTCCGAATGCAATAACGGACATACGTCTGAAACCGGGTGAAAGTATTGCAGCGTCGCCCATTGTCAATGACGGTGGAACAAGCTGGCAGTTCAGCATGGGTACTTCCGTGGAAAACGGTGAGAGTGTACAGCATTTATTCGTCAAGCCTACAATTGTCGGTCTTGATACTTCCATGATCCTTCTCACTGACCAGCGTACTTATTATTTCCGAATTGCATCCTTTGCAAAGAGTTATATGACCGCTTTGAGATTCAGATATCCACAGTCCAGCGGAGAAGGGTATTATGTACAGGAAGATTTTGCTGAATTCATCGAGAACAACAAGATAAATTCCTCTGTCAGCGGAGATTCTTTCTCGATAGATCTTACAACAGCGGAATACAATTACAACATAAGAGTCACCAAGGGTAAACCTGCATGGACACCACAGCAGGTATTCTCGACATCAACAAAGACATATATTCAGTTCCCTGTTTCTATTCTTACAAGCATGGATCTCCCTTCTGTGTATGTACTCAGGGATAATGTAGAAACGCTCGTTAACTATCGCATGGCCGGAAATATCTATCAGCTCGACACTGTACTGACAAACAATGAAGCCATTCTCTTGAAGTCGGGGCAGAATGAACTTGTAAAGATAACAAAGGCAAACTAAGGAGGCGGTATGGCACAGAAAAGCAATTACAGCGAAGTGCAGAAGATGGACCGTGCCGGTACCATCAAGAAAATCATTCTGATATTTGCTCTTCTGCTTGTTATTTTTGTAGGTCTTCTTGTATTCCGTCTTTTTTCTTCATTGTCTAAACCCAAGACTACCACTACGCCGGAGACTTCTGCTGACCTTACAATGGTCCCGAGCACTACTTATTACTATGATCCACAGAAGGAGAAAACATACGACGTCGGCGTCAATTATATTATCCTTGCTGATTCTGCCGGCTATTTGAAAGTAAGTTCAACCGGTGAAGTTACAAGGGTTTCATCTGACGGTACATATCTTAACGCGGTAACAGACGAAGAGAAGAACAGTGCTCTGGAAATAGCTGCTAATATC
>CAVACS010000244.1:0-2654 GCA_963587105.1 Anaerovoracaceae bacterium
TGCACATATTCAGTTTTGTCCACATATGTGTAGTCCTGTGTCCTTATATCTTCAAATGACCGTACGTTTACAGTTATTTCCTTCATGTCTTAAAGATACAGCAGATGATGTTTTTTCTCTATAAAGAACGGGATGATCTCGAACATATGTGGTGGATATGAGCTGAGGTAATAAGAAGGAAGGAGGAATATAGAGAGTAGAAGGTACGCCTTATGTCTTTTGTAATCCTGTAATTCGGTTTATATTAAAACAAGACAGGAGAATACTCAGCTTAGTTAACCTGTCCCGGAAGGCAGAGGTGGAACGATGGCAACGGCAGATCAGATCAAAAGTCTCGTAAAAGCGTTTATGGACAGCGATAATGAACGGGTCAGGACCATTGTCCTCCAGATTGCTGCGCATGAAGCCAGAAGCGGACATCAATCCATTGCCTTGGACCTTAAAAATCTGGCCGACAATATAGTCAGAAGCGGAAATCACCCGGCAATATTCAAAATGAATGTACAGAATGCGGCTCTCATGTATTCGGTTTCTGATCTCCGCCTTTCCCAACTGATAGTCGCCGATGAAGTTCAGGCAAAGATAGAGCGTGTGCTCAGTGAATACAGGAACAGATACAAACTTGCTGAATACGGGTTGAAAAACAGGAGGAAGCTCCTGCTTGAAGGAAATCCGGGAACCGGAAAAACTATGACGGCATCGGTAATCGCCGGAGAGGTATCGCTACCGCTATATACAATCCAAGTCGATAAGCTTGTCACGAAGTTCATGGGAGAGACAAGTGTAAGGCTTAGAGAAATCTTTGATTCGATTGAAGCAAGACAAGGTGTTTATTTCTTTGATGAATTCGATGCAATAGGAGCTGACCGGTCGCTCGATAATGAAGTGGGGGAGATGAGAAGAATCCTAAATGCTTTCCTGCAGTTTATCGAACAGGATAATTCCGACAGCATCATCATTGCCGCAACGAATAACCAGAAGATACTGGATAAGGCTCTTTTCAGAAGATTCGATGATGTTCTCCATTATTCCCTGCCTTCGGATAAAGAGATATACAGATTACTCAGGGCGAAACTGGATTTACACCTCAACAAAGAGATTTCTGACGACGTAATCAAGGCGGCGGAGGGATTGAGTCAGTCTGAAATCAGCCGTTCCTGTGACGATGCAGTCAAGATCTCTATTCTTTCGGATACCCCGCTGAGCGAGAGTCGTCTTATCGACTTGTTGACAGAGAGGCATATGATATATGAAGGCATTAAGGGTGCTTAATAGTGGAAAAAGGGTACAGCAACATCATTCTTGACAGCAGATTCACAGAGAGCCTCCGTTATAACGTAAGTGGAAAGGCCGTGAAGACAAAGTATCCGGAAAGAGAAGATTGGAAAGAACATGGCCTATCCGTCAAAGCCCGGCTGGAGAGCTGCTTTGAAGCAGATGAAACAGAGCGGAAGATTTACGGCAGAGAGTACAGAAAGGGAATATATCTCGATTTCAGCGGTCTTAAGGGCTTTTCCCTGCCAGTCGAAAAGTTCAACAGTGAAAAGAAAGGTATTTCGCTGCTCAATGTTCAAAAGGATGCAGAAGAGACTACAGCCACGGTATATATTCCCAATACAGGCCGAGGATACTTTCTGAAGAAAATAGATGAATACCTGACCCGGACTGTAAAAAGCGGTAACCGCAAGAATAATGACCTTGTGAGAAGTATTGAGACCGTAAGAACATCAGTTGTTGAGTCTTTCTGGGTCGGCGATGCATGTGATATCCCCGGAGATAAGAAGGAAGACTACGAGATCTGGTTGCGAACAGGGCTCAGGAAAACAGGAGCATATCACATAACTCCGGAAGAAAAGGAGTTCGTACGAATTTGCGGGGCTGCACATATCTATGCAAGCGATACAGCTGTCCGTTTTCCCGAGAGGGTCGTCCGCCTTGTGCATGCTGACAGGTCGGACATCGAAACACTCCTCAGAACATGTGAATGTGTCGCCGAAATCAGAAGGGCATTTTTCCCTAATTCATTTGTTGTAAGGGATAGCGAATCACAGCAGAGAGTTTATGGAAGAGAGCTTCTGAAACGGACGTCTTTCGATAATCCTGGTAAGGTCTCCGTATGCCTTCTTGACAGTGGAGTCAACGCCAATCATCCACTGCTGAGTCCGGCGCTTGAATGCGAGTCGTTGCAGTCTGTCAACAAAGAATGGGGAACGGGAGATTATGGACAGTATCGAGGGCATGGAACTGGAATGGCCGGAATCGCATTGTATGGAGACCTCATGGAATGTCTGGATGGTGGAATGAAGACAGAGATTCGTCATGGTTTGGAGTCAGTCAAGATTCTACCTCCCGGCGGCAGTAACGACAGGAAGCTATTTGGAGAGATCACAAAGCAGGCTGTAGCCGTCATGGAGATTGTGAAGCCGGAGTGTTACAGGGTGAACTGTATGGCTGTCACAGCCCAAAACAGGAATACGGGGACTCCCTCGTCCTGGTCTGCAGCTGTCGACTCTGTCGCATCCGGCAGCGAGGATGCTCATAAGCGGCTTTTCCTTTTAAGCGCAGGTAATGTATCCCCAACGGAGACAAGAGAACAGGGATATATCGATGCATGCACAAATCATAGAGTTGAAGACCCCGGACAGTCATGGAAT
>CAVACS010000245.1:0-1453 GCA_963587105.1 Anaerovoracaceae bacterium
AAGAAGCTTCCCGAAAAGACAGAGGGTATGACATGGTGGAGAATCCTCCTTCCTGTCCTGACGATCATCGCACTCTTCGTGCTTGCACTCGTATGTCCGTGGAATCTTCCGGTTATCGGACTTCCTCTGATGTTCGTCATCGCTTCTATTGTTGCACTCCTGTGTAACCCGAAGAAGACGACCGGAAAAGAGTATCTCGGTATTCTTGACGGCACTATGGAGCAGGTATTTCCGCTCGTTGCAAACGTACTCAGCATAGGCGTGCTGCAGAGTGCAATGGCTGCAACAGGGGTCAGAGGTCTTATCGGAAGCACTTTCGTCGGCCTTCCGCTCGTCCTCATCTACTGTCTCATCCTCATCATCGGGCCTGTCTGTCAGGGATGTTTCAACTACGGATGCTCTGTTGTCCTCGGCGGGCCGCTCATCTTCATGTTCAATACCCTCGGTATGGACGTCACGGTCATCTGTGCTGCTCTTTCCCTCATCTTCCCGATCGGAGACTGTCTGCCGCCGTCGAGAATCGTCGGAAGACTTGCATGCGAGGAGACGGGTTACACAGATTCGTATCTGGGTTTCCTGAAGTCTGCTCTTGTTCCGATTCTTGCAATCGGCATCATAGCAGTCGTAATGATTGTGAAACCGGTATGGTTCACATTCCTGTATTAATTGGAGGATAGAAAATGATGGTATTCTGGGAAAACTTCATTCATATCCTGTACTTCGTTATGGCGGGGCTGATTGCTCTCAGCTTCATCAAGAGTTTCTTTAAGAGAAAGAAGAATGACAATATCGTATTTGACATCATGTACGCCTACTGCATCATTCCGTTCCTCCTTAGAGTTCTTTACATAAAGTGAGGCAGGGTATGGCAAAGAGCAATAGATTAGTAATTAAAATCGTCATTCTTGTCATAATAATGGCATTTGCGACTGTCGCCGCATGTGAATTCTGGTACCTCAGGCATTATAAGGAGACGATCGTCACAAGCGAGTATCTGACAGAGGTCAAATGGCTCAGTGATTATGTGCCGTCCCTCAAGGACACCTGGATGGATACCCCCGTATTCATCTTCGACAGCGGAGTGGAAGGCGGAACGGTCTTCATCAACGGCTGTCCTCATCCCTACGAGCCGGCATCCACGATGGCTGCATACCTCATGATCGAGAACATAAAGGTCGAGAAGGGTAAGGTCATCATCGTTCCGAGAGCAAACTACTCCGGTTCCACCGAAGGAATGGTCGGAGACGCATATCCGATGACCTTCACAGTCGAGACGGAGTGGGGCGGAGAGACCTTCCGTATCGGGGACAGATACACAAACCCGCTTGACCAGTGGCCTGATCCGTTCACCTATATCAACTATCCTTCGGGACAGAACCTCGCCTACCAGGATATAAGGAACCTCAACAGAGTTTATCCGGGGCGCGAGGACGGAACTCTCACCGAGAGAGCA
>CAVACS010000245.1:1463-2570 GCA_963587105.1 Anaerovoracaceae bacterium
GCTATGCTGTCATGGAAATCATCCGCCAGGAAGGTGTCGATATTGCAATAGATATGCATGAGGCCGAAATCCTCTATCCTGTCACCTCGACTTACGTCGCTCCTGCGAAGGTCCTCGACAGAGAGACTTTCCTCGAAACAGGCGAGATGAACTACGTTGAACCCGAGAGAAGCTCGCTCGACATCGCAATGATGGCTGCCATGAGCATAGAAGACTTCTTCATGAAGTGTGCTTCTTCCCCGAACACGCTTCACGGCCTCAGCCACAGAGAATGGGCTGACTGGTCAGACTCCCTCACGTTCCTCATGGAAACCCCGGAAATCTTCATCGACAAGATCACCGGGCCGAGAACGGAGGCGCTGATGTATGAAGGCAAGGACGAGTTCCTGCAGCGTGTCACTGACAAGGGCCTGACCTACTTCCCGTACGACATGGAGTTCGGTACTCCCATGTGGTACAGAACAGCCAGACAGCTCCAGGGCGCTCTTGAGATTATCAACTGGGCCGGAATGTTCTACGAGGACCTCGAAGTCATCGTTGAATGGCCGACATACACGGAGATGGAGGAACTTGAGAACGAGGGAATCGATTCCATCGGATATTTCCTCAAGAACCCGAATGCCGAGGAGAACAAGGATAACAGATTCGTTGTTTATCACAAACCTGTAGAGGTTGAATAAAAAAAAAGGAGAAATTGATGAAAAAAGCGATCACTATTTTACTGGTGGTTCTGTTTATTGCAGTACAGAGTGCTGCTGCCTGTACGATTTTTGCAATCGGAAAGGGGGCGACAGTAGACGGATCCACAATGAGTACACACTCATGTGACTCAACGTCCGACGATCTCAGAGTCTGGCTTATTCCGTCAATGGAGGCCGGAACCGAGAGAGACGTAGTCCTTAACGGAAGAGAGGGTGCCGACTATTCGGAGTTCCCGACTGTCAGGGATTACGGCGAAAACGGTATGGTTCTCGATACATATACGACAGAGAGAGATACAAACCGCTACATCCATGCAATGTATTCATTCATGAATGAGAAGGGCCTTGCAATGGGCGAGAGCACATGTTCATATGACAGAAACAGTGAACAGGGTAAGCTTGTAAA
>CAVACS010000246.1:0-2561 GCA_963587105.1 Anaerovoracaceae bacterium
CTTCTGAACAGGACATCCAGAATCAGCCTGTTTCTCTTTATAGACGCCATGTTTTTGTTTATGAAGTCATATGGAGTCAGATCGTCCGGGAAGGTCCCGGGATTGTAGATTTCTATTTTTTTCGGGTGTATTCCTATTTCTATTTCCGGTGTGCTTTCATAATCCGCATGTGCAAAACTGTTGACAATGATTTCTCTTACAGCCTTTTCCGGTATTTCAGGAATCTCTTCTCTTTTTCTTGACCCGATATCCGCTCTCCACCGTATATTCTCCATAATATATCTGATTGCTGTGTTAACCAGTGTGTAGATATTTCCGTTCACAAGTTTGAGATCCGTGAAAACAACTTTGTCTTCTGTTGCATAAGAGGCAAGCTTCAATCCTATTTCTGCGTTTTTTCCGAAGAGGGCAACTGCACCGTTCTTAAGGTGTTCTCCTTCCATCAGACTGAGAGCGGTCAATATCCTGCTCCTGTCATACCGGGGAATGTCAAGTCGTCCGTAGTGCACAGCGGAATTATAGAAATCAAGGAGCGCTCCTTCGTCGATGTCATCGATTTTGTCACTGCTGACCTCTTCTTCCCAGCGGGATGCATAATCTGTCCTTTTAATGAGCCTTACCAGTTCATCTGTAGACATTTTTCTATTTTCCGTTCCTGTGCGAATGAGGTAGTCTCCGTTCACGGAGTAAGGCCTGTTATGCCCTGAAAAACCTACCCTGATTATCTTTCTGTCTTCTATCGAGAGAACATCTATCGTCGGTGTGATTTTCGGGTAGATGGATTCGTATATCCAGCGGGATACATCCTTTTTTGTAGAATCGGATACCATCTGTCCCTCAACATAACCGTTGTCATTGACTCCGAAGTAAAGCGTTCCCCTGCAGTGCTTGTTGAGAATTGCGCATATAGACTCCATAGCTGATTTTCTTTCGCCAGTTGTTTTCTTGAATTCAACGTTCTCCGTTTCTTCTCCTATGATCACATCTATTCTCCTCAATATGGCATAAGTGTAATACTGTGACACATATTTGTCTATATAAATGTCTTGATAATCTGTCTATATATTTGTCCATATGTAACACTCCGGCCTTTGGTGGTATGAGACACGACGGCTCGGTGCTCTCAACTTCAATTGAGACGGCCAATGATTAAGAGCGCATTCATGGATATAAAATGCTCTTTCTTCGATGGACTTTGCATTCTGTATTATTTTTTTTACGATGTGTGAAACTGATTGACGTGAAATCATCTGTCTGGATTTGATGGTAACAGACTGTCATCATTGAGGAGGAGTGATGCAGGTTGAAATGACTCCTCGTTTTGTTATGGGTTATTGCACAGTTTGACCCTTTTCATGCAGTAGAATCTGCGTGAGGCTATTGAGAGAGAGGAAAGCAGTGTCATGTGTATAAATCACTTATACCGACTATCATATATGAAGGATTACCTTCGATTTTTCTCTGAACTCCGGCTGTAATGCCTTTTTTTGAGAAGATCACATAGTATTTATTCTTTCTGTTTATACATAAGGAAGAATCAAGTAAGTCGGAGAGCTGTTTTTCGTCAAATGGAACTTCCCTGTACTTGCACTCCGAGAAAAGAGCATTTTCTCCGTCGAGTGCTACTATATCTATCTCTTCAGGCCGCTTAAGTATGGGATTGGACCCCCACCAGCGACCTAACTGTTCTGCATAGAAAGGCATTCTGCCCGTGTAAAACCTGTCTCTCAGATATGTTTCACATATTGATTCAAAACGGTGTCCGATAAAAGTGTTAAGCTTCTCTTTTGTCAATTCACGGTCATAGTACAGCTCCGGCGATATGAGGCCGTTGAGCATATTCAGATGTTTATAAATGAACATGAAATAGAAGGCGAAATAATTATCATTGATTGAATAAAGCGTATTACGTGTTTTTTCTTTTTCTCCACATGGAACTTCTCTTTTTATAAAACCCAGATCAATCAGGACACTGATGTATTTGCTGATTTTTGCCGGGACCTCGTCAATCTGTTCTCTTATACTGCTGAACGATGAAGCGCCGGCGTTGATTGCTTCCAGAATCTTCTTGTACAGATGGGTTTCCTGCAATTCCATTCTTAATAGAGTATCTACCTCGTTAAAGAGATATCCTGTGGTCGAAAGGCAGTTTTTTATGACATTTTCTCTTATTGAAAGCGCGTCGTCGAAGAGTGACAGATATAACGGTATGCCGCCCAGGATGGAGTAGGCGGCCAGCGATTCTTCATCTGAATATCCCGGGAAGAATTTTCTTGCTTCTTTATAAGAGAAAGGGAGAAGTTTTAAATCTGCTGTCTTTCTCCCGTAGAGCGGCTTGGACTGTGTATCGAAGAGCTCTTCAATCCTAGATACTTCAGAGCCGCACAATATCAGGAGTATATTCTTATTTCTGAATATATTGTCAATTGCATTTTGAAGGACGGAATCAAATGCCTTGTTTGAATTGTACAGGTAAGTGAATTCGTCGATTATGATTATCAATTTGGGTTATTCGCTATTTGTGGTGGGTAACCTCAAGCCATGATCTTCACAAATGGGAA
>CAVACS010000247.1:0-2515 GCA_963587105.1 Anaerovoracaceae bacterium
GTGACCACGCGCGGAGGCCGCTGTACTCACAACTCGACCAATAATCACCAGCTTTAAAGTTCCCGATTCCGTTTTCCTTGAGATTGGTATACATGAGATTTAACACGCCCTTACTCGGAAGGAACCAGTCGTTGTATCCATTAAGAGCATAGTCAGCACACATCTTTGCAGCATATTTGTCTGTTGTTTCTGCCCCATAATCTTTTGTGTATGCAGAATTTTCCATAGCATCTACAAGCATTTTAGTGTTGCTTCCACCGTATCCAATTTCTTCCCTTGTACAGGTCTCTTCGGAATATTTAACGTCACCATTTACAAAGAGATTTTTACCATTTGGGCTGGTTCGATAATAGCCAAATACCGCTTCTCCTATATTCTCAGGAGCTGCCTCAAGAAATCTCCAACCACACTCAGAAGAAATAAGGCCGTCCCCATTTCCTTCTTTATTATCTAGATCGCAGTCGTAGAATATGTATCCTCCTGCAGGGCCTTTACTTCCAATCCTAAGAGTTCCACAATCTGTACACTTGTCATTTTCGAAGGCATGTTCAAGCTTCTCTATTTTTTCAGTTCTTCCCAAATACCCGCAAACAGTACAATGGATTTCCATCAACCCTTCCGTAAGGCAAGTGGGTTCCACCACTACTGTACCTTTACGATAAATATGACTCCCGGTTGCGGGTGTTTTTTCCGTAACAATCTTTCCACAAGAAGAGCAGGTTTTTCTCACCATCCCATCACTTCCACAGGTTGCCTCCATTAGAATCTCCTCACTGTATGTATGTCTACCTGTGGCTGGTATTACTTCCTCAACGACCTCTCCACAAGAGGAGCAAGTTTTTCTTACCATTCCATTACGTCCACAAGTTGCTTGAGACAGAATCTCCTTTTCTGCGAATAAGTGAACGGGGAGATTGGATATTCCAAGACCATATTCTTCGAAATATTTATCCACAAATCTCACAGTAAAATATAATGTTCCCCAGCTTGATGAACCCTCCTTGATATCAGAGCGCATGATTTTGGGAGAAGCAAGAGTCCACTTTCTGAAAGCATTACTCCAGGTGCTGTAATCATCTGTTGTTACAATCCTCTTTGCCTTATAGACTGTTTCATCCGCGTCATTTACTATCCTCATTTCCAAAACACATGGAGCAATAACCGTATTGCCTTCTTCGTCGCTGAAAGAGAATAACAGATAATAGAAGTCGTCTTCTTTCTTTATTTCCCTATCACCGATAGTTTTTACTTTGTTTATCTGTTTCTTCTCATCACTAGTCGGATTAAACTTAACACCCCTCGGGTCTTCTGCAAAACAGTTCTTGCAATATCCATCTTTATACTGATGATTAAGCTTCTTCAATGTTTCATATTTAGTCTCGCCACAGATAGTGCACTTATATTTTTCTTGTCCCTCTTCTGAACAGGTCACCGTTTTCTCTGTAGCCACAAAAACCCAATTGTGTTCTGCGGGTATTTCTATTGTTTTTCTATCACCACATACTGTGCATATTGCTTCCTTGACACCCGGTTCCGTACAAGTCGGCTCTTTAATTGTTACTTCTCCACCATATTTATGACCAAGAGCTTCACCTTGTATATTACCACACTTCGTGCAAGTCTGAGGCTCAATACAAGTTGCATCCTTCCATTCATGTTTGCAACCACATGAAGTTAATAATGCAAGTAAAACAATTATTAATAACATCGACAATAACTTTCTTTTCATTTTATCCCACCTAGTTTGTTTTGTTTTTCGTTTCATTTTTAGTTGATGAAGAAACTTCGATTTAATTCGAAGACAATGTACACTTCTTCATTTCATCTCTTATAGTTTCACTTAACCCTCTTATCACGGTCTCAGTGTCAATTAATGAGCACAAAAGAATCCCATTCCTATCATATACCTCAAGAATATAACGATCAGCTCCACACTTATCACAAATATGTGAGAAGATAGACCAATAGCCTATCAGCTCAACTGCAACATGTCGCTCTTCTTTGCTCGTACATAAATCCACAAAATTCATCTATTCCTCCTATCTAATTACTCTTTCGACTATTTCATGAAATACTGTATCAACCTCTGGATATAAGAAGTCATATGTGAAGCCAATGGACTCCAGCTGTCTCCTAATCTTCTCCTTACATCCGGGAGGAATAAAGAAAACTATCTGCTCCTGATTCTTGTTCTTGAGGTAAAGTCTCTTTAGGTCAAATGAGTCAGACCTGAATTCTTCATATTTGTTAAATTTGTTGTAAGGATCAACTTTCCTAAAGCTAAAATCCCATTCATTCCCTTTTTCATGATGCTCATCTTGTAACCTAACAAGATTAAGAGGATGTACTTTATCATCTCGCTTCTTCAGCACAAGATCCATAAGGTGACTACAAGAACATGAGCATCTGCCACTACTTACCATTTCATTGGCATTAACAAGTATGAAGGCCCCTCTCTGATTCAGTATTCTTGGATTGTCCTGTTTTGTTCTTACTATGACAGACTGCCTTATTA
>CAVACS010000248.1:0-2514 GCA_963587105.1 Anaerovoracaceae bacterium
TGTTGGTCCGGAGGACATAAACACCGAAGAATTCTCTTACCTCTGCAAGGCCTTTCTCTGTATAGCCGTTCTTCCCGAGGCCGATGCACTGCTGGTAGTTGAATATGCACTTCGAGTTCTCATCAATGTCTTTGAAGACAAATACACTCTCGATTTCTGTCAGCTTTATCTCCATGTATTGAATCCGGGCATGCGTTGAAAAGAGGCTGAGAAGCCGAGGTCTCCTGACACGGCCCCGGTGTGACCGGAAAACAATGAGAGATTCAATGATCCTCCTCCGGACTTCGATAGTAGTGAGGAGATTGTTCCTTCTACCGACGAAAAGTGTCGTTCTCTGAGATCGGGGAGGGTTGTTCCAGCGCTTTTCTGTGTTTGGCGGGATATTATCAGAGCAAAGACTTCTCCTCCGCCCGTGCTCACAAAGTGAAGGCCGGGGCTCTATATAACCGATCACAAAGTCTCTTTTGCCGTTTGTTCCTTAGCGCTCATAAAGACTCATCCTGCTGTCTCATTCCCGCGGGAATTCCTCATCAAATGCTCAGATTGGGCGGGCCAGAACTTTCGCTTGAAAGAGAAGCGTAAAGAAAAAAAATATTTGTGGCTATGTCACAGTGAAGGCGATAAACTTTTCATCATTATGCTAGTAAAAGCGAATTTTTCTTCAAGGCGTTTGAAGAACCGGTTACGGAATGCATTCACAACGCCGTATAATATCATGACCATGATTGCAATTGTACTGCTGTCATATCTGATTCTCTTTCCTCTGGTTGAGATGATTGTCAGCTCCTTCACGCTTGCCAAGGTCGATGTCAAGGCAGTCAAGGGAAGCCATCAGGGCCAGTTCACCTTATACTACTGGAAACGCATATTCAACAGCATGATTGCGAAGAACATGTTTTATGTGCCTCTTGCTCATTCTCTTGTTATTGCAACATTCACCAGTATACTGTGCATTCTGCTCGGAAGCACCTTCGCCTGGCTTATGGTACGAAGCGACATTCCGCATAAGAAGTTTTTCAACCTTATGCTGATCGTACCGTATATGCTTCCATCCTGGGCGATTGCTCTCTCATGGAATACGATATTCCGTAACACAAGGGTCGGAGGAACTCCAGGATTTCTTGTTTATCTCGGCATCAACGTCCCCGACTGGCTCAGCTACGGCCCGGTTCCCATTATCCTTGTACTATCTCTTCACTACTACTCATATTCCTATCTTCTTGTTTCAGCTGCACTCAAGTCCATCAACAGTGAAGTCGAGGAGATGGGAGAGCTTATCGGAGCGACCAAGTGGCAGATAGTGAGAAAAATCACACTTCCATTAGTCCTTCCCGCAATTCTCTCGGCACTTATCCTTACTTTCAGCAAGGCTATCGGAACATACAGTGTTCCCTCCATGCTCGGCTTGAAGGTCAACTATTATACCATAAGTACGATGATACACAGCACGGTCAACAGTGCGCAGGCCGGACTGGGATTTGCAATAAGTCTTACGCTCATCGCCATCAGTGCCATCTTTATCTTCATCAACCAGAAGATAATCGGACAGCGCAAGAGCTATGTGACAATGGGCGGAAAGGGAACGAGAAGCAACCCCATACCGCTGGGTAAGGCGAAGACTCCCATCCTCATTCTTCTTTACGCATTTGTCATTCTGATGGTTATCTTTCCCGTTGCATTGATGTTCTATCAGACGCTGATGATGAAAGTCGGCGACTATTCGCTGAAGAACCTGACTCTGCATTACTGGATCGGAGAGGGACGCAGTGACGTATATGAAGGACTTGACGGCGTACTTATCGACCGTAAGTTCCTGAGTTATCTCGGTAATACTCTTAAGCTTGTATTCTTTACCAGTATCATTGCAAGTCTGATCGGACAGCTTATCGGATACATAAATGCGAGAGGACGTAAACTCCGCAGCGGCCGTT
Source organism: Anaerovoracaceae bacterium (assembly GCA_963587105.1). Classification (GTDB taxonomy): domain Bacteria; phylum Spirochaetota; class Spirochaetia; order Sphaerochaetales; family Sphaerochaetaceae; genus Ornithospirochaeta. Next base: position 1,932 of record CAVACS010000248.1, read on the forward strand.
TTGTCGAACAGGTCGCATTCATCCCGTATCTTATTCCTTCCATAGCATTCGGAGCTATGTATCTTTCGATGTTCTCGACAGGGATCAAAATAGGTTCGGTGACAATTGTACCGCCGCTTTACGGCTCTTTTGTTCTTCTTGTGCTTGTAAGCGTCGTCAAACATCTTCCGTTTGCCTCCCGAAGCGGTACGGCCTGTATGCTTCAGATAGGAACCGATCTCGAGGAAGCAGGACAGCTTGCCGGAGCATCGTTTGTCAAGAGGTTTACGAGAATCGTATTTCCCCTTGCAAAGAACGGTTTTATGAGCGGCTTCATGCTGATCTTCATCAGTATCATGAAGGAACTGGATCTGATTGTCCTTTTGATGAGCCCGAAGCAGGGGACGCTCTCCTATCTGGCATACTGGTATTCCACCGAAGGTTGGACCCAGCCATCCAACTGTATCGCCATCGTAATGTTCGCTCTTGTGTTCCTTACGCACTGGCTGTCGAACAAGCTTTTCAAAACAGATCTGGCTGGCGGACTTGGAGGTTGATTAATCATGAGTGAAATTATTCTGAAACATATTGATAAGTATTACGG
>CAVACS010000249.1:0-2478 GCA_963587105.1 Anaerovoracaceae bacterium
GAGATCCGCGCCATAGAGTGCAACGAAGTTGGAAACAGCCTGTGCAATACGGGATGTATTTCCATATACGTAGAAGCTTCCGCTCTCTTCCTTTGCCTTCTCGAGAAGCTCCTCTGTGGTCATCTTCTGACCCGCCTCAATCTTGCTTTCGATGGTATCTGCCGCCTTTTCAGATGAGCCCTGTGCAGAAACAAATGAACAAATCAATGCCAGTATAAGAATAACGCTGAATAGTTTTTTCATTCTTTTCTCCTTTTCGATGAAATTGTATGCCGAAACGGATGGAGTCTGCAACAGAAAAAAAGGATGCCTCCGGGCTCTACGCCGCCCCGGATGTCACCTCATTCTTTGTACTCTCTCTCAAAGAAATAGCAGTTAAAAAGGAAAAGCTGAAGAGATGTCGTCACATCCCGCTCTCTTTCATCTCCTCGTAGACTCTCTTCTCTGTAACTCCTCCCTCGAGTGGAGTAATACTGATTGTCCTGTCGCGGAGAACTGCATCTGTATCGTATCCGAGACATGAGGGTGAGCTCTTGTAGACGCTGTGCCCGACCTCGTAGTACATCCTGCCGTCATCTGTTCTGAACCAGTCCTGGTAGTACGGGCCGCCCTGCCTCGTTATTCTCATTGCTTCCGCCCCGTCGGGTATGTTGACGTTCCAGAGGAGATTCTTCTCAAGGAGCCTCTTTTTTCCGAAGAATTCCCATATGTCCCGGATGTGGTCGCTGAAGGCTGAAAACGATGAGGGAAAGACGGAGAAGGCAACAGCGGGAGTCGAGAAGAAATATGACTCGAATACGGCCCCGCATGTTCCGGAGTATGCTATGTCCCAGCCGACGTTGACGCCGTTGTTGACGCCGCTGAGAACAAGGTCGAAGGGGCTAAGGGTATCGAATGCGAATCTCACGCAGTCAGCCGGCGTCGAATCGACGGAGTATGCCGCCAAGGCTCCCTCGTACTCTCTCTTCACGATTTCGAATCTGTTGTGGATATCTATAGAGTGGCTCTTCCCGCTCTGCTCCCTCTTCGGAGCACATACGGTCACCTCCCCCAGAGTGGAGGCGAAGTCACAGAGCGCTCTCAGGCCCGGGCTCTCTATCCCGTCATCGTTTGTAATGAGTACGCGTTTCACATCCAACCCTCGTTTTCGCTCTTGTAGGCTGCGACAAGAGCGTCTGCATCTCTTATGAGATCTTCCATCTCCCGGGACGAGTAGCATGTCGCGCCGCTTGCTCTGTCGTGGCCGCCCCCGTGGTAACGCGAGGCAAGGGAGTCGACAGTCATGAAGCGCGAGCGCAGTCTCACCCTTATCGTGCCGTCGCCGTTATCTATGAAGGCTATCCAGCATATCGAGCCCCTGATGGAGGACATGAATGAGACGCTCTCGCTTGCCTCTTCACGCGTGAGGTTCCATCTTCTCTGGAAATCGAAGTCGACATATACCCACGCTAGTCCGCTTTCTGTGATCTTCACCTTCTCGAAGAGGGCCTCCCTGTAGCGGTAGAACGATATGTCCTTGAGTTCGAGCCTTGCCATCAAAGTCTCGACGTCAACGCCCTCGTCAAGCATCAGGGCAGCCATTCTCAGTGTCTCGCCCGTTGTCGAAGAGTAGGAGAAGCGCCCGCTGTCCGTCACCATCCCCGTATATATTGCAGTCGCTGCCTCTCTGTCGATTCTGAGTTTATCACGGAAGGTGTAATAAAAGTCGGCGATCATCTCAGAGCACGAGGAGCGCCAGTCCTCTATCCATTCGAGTGCCGGCCAGTCTTCGCACTTTATATGATGGTCTATCTTGATGATCTCCTTCGCCCCGACAAGCTTCTTGTAGCTTATCCTCTCGAGGGTCGCGGTATCGAGGATGATGGCAAGGGATGAGGAGATAACCGTGTCGGAGACCTCTCCGTCGTCGCCGCCGAGGAAGGAAAGATAATCGGAATAGTCCGATGACGAGAGATAGATCTTCTTTTCAGGGTATGTGAGCTTGAGGATCCTCTCGAGGCCCTTTGTGGAGCCGATGGCATCTCCGTCTGGACGGAAGTGCCTCGAAATCACAATCGAATCGTATTCTTCTATCTTATCAAGTATTCTTCTCTTTATTTCTTCATTCATTTTCTTCTCCGATTCTCTCGAGGTCTGATAACATTCTCATCGCCTCATCCTTTGATGAGAGGGATGCGCCGCTTGCATTTCTGTGGCCTCCCCCGCCGTACTTCACCGCGACAGCGTTGATGTCCGCACTGCGGCTTCTGAGCTCAGCAAGGATCCTTCCCGTCTCATCGTCCTCTGTGAACGAGACCCATATTCCGACACCCTTTATATTGGCCATCGAATTCACAAGGCCGCGGGAGATGGAAAAGGCAGTGCCACCCATCTTCTTCACATCAAGAGAGGTGTTGTACGTCCATGCAACTCCTCCTCTCCCCTTTTCTATCTTTTCAAGGTAATATGCCTTCCTCTTGAGGGCTGAGAAGTCCTCGC
>CAVACS010000250.1:0-2472 GCA_963587105.1 Anaerovoracaceae bacterium
GTGACTGGAGCGAAGGCGGTAACAAACATTTGACTCTGCTGTGGAAACAGCAAGTGACACAAGGAGGTCACACAAATGATGGAAACAGAAATAGCAGAGATAGGAGAACAGTCGCGGATAAGAGAAAGAGTTCAGAATCTGATGTGCAGAGTCAACAAAAGGACGCTTACGGACGAGTTTAGAAAACAGGAGAAGAAGAAAGCCAAAGGAATCGACGGAGTGGACAAAACCGCATACGGAGAGAATCTCGAGGGCAATCTTGACAATCTGGTCAATAGGATGAAGAAATTTCAATATAGACCGCTACCTGTGAGAAGAACTTATATACCGAAGGCGAACGGAAAACTCAGACCGTTGGGAATACCAGCGTTTGAGGATAGGCTTGTGCAAGGGGTCATGGCAGAAGAATTGAATGCTGTTTACGAGGAGCGGTTTCTAGACGTCTCATTCGGATTCAGACCTAAGAGAAGCTGTCATGATGTGGTGAGATACATCAACCAGACGATAATGACCAAGAAGGTTAATTATATTCTGGAAGCAGACATCAAAGGTTTCTTTGACAATGTGAACCATGAGTGGTTGATGAAGTTTCTTGAGAATGACATAGAGGACAAGAGATTTCTCCGATATGTCAGGAGATTTCTGATTGCGGGAATCATGGAAGAAGGAAAACTGCTGGAAAGTGACCGAGGTACTCCTCAGGGAGGATTATGCCGAGCTCGGGATAATCCTCCTTATGCCGAGATAGTTATTATCCCAAGTTATCTGCAGTATTTTGTTGCATAGTAACAAAGTTGAGGTCCAACTTCTCGGCATAATAAACGCTAGAAGCTCTCGAGGAAGCTCATTAGATCCTGATCCTTTCTCCAATCGGGGCGATTTAAGTCTGCTTCAGAAACAAGCTTCGGAGCGAGCTCATTGATAGCCTTCGCCTTCAACTCAATATCTGCCTTGGCATAAATCATCGTAGTCTCAATATCTTCATGCCCCAGGAAGTCCCTGATGTGGACAATATTAATTCCGGCAGCCAGCATGTGAGATGCTTTACTATGTCTGAGCATATGGCAGAATATTTTGTCTGTTGAATTCGGGAATACCTGTCGATAGTACTTCTTGAGAATATATGTTACTCCGTCTGGAGAAATCTTAAGCCTTGAGCGGTTTCTGATGAGCCATTCATCCTCTAGAGGTCTCTTTCCGAATTCGCGCTCAATGTACAGTCTCAGAAGGGCAGCACTCTCCTTCGAAATCGGAACGCTTCGATTCTTCCTTCCTTTACCAAAGAGATGTACATATGGGTTTGAACCCGAGATGTGAATATCCTGAATGGTAATATCACAGAGTTCCTGGACCCGTGCGCCGGTATCGTAAAGAAGACAGAGCGTAACACGATGCCTCAAACCATTAAGTGTTCTTGTATCTGGGGCATTAATCAACTTTTCAGTTGACTCCTTATCCAGGTACATGATTATCCTCTCTGGTTGCTTTATCGCCTTAATCGATGCGACAGCCTGCATAGAGGAAATGTACTCTATCTCTTCAATCTGACAGTAGGAAGCGAAGCTCTTCAGGGCAGCAAGTCTGCTGTTTAGAGTAGAGGGAGAACACGTCTTCTCGAGGTATTTGATGAATTCAACGACAATGTCACGAGTGAAGTCCTTCAATTTGAACTTTTCAATTTTTATCCCTTTTTCCGTAACAATAAACTTGGTAAAGAGCTTTAAAGCATCCTTGTAACTCTCTATTGTATTAGGAGAGTAATTTCTCTGGTGCGGGAGGTAGTCCAGAAGAAATGACTGCACCATCTTAGCAAAATCAGTCTGGCCATTCATCTTCGGTTACCTCCTGTACAATACCCGGGCAGTAGTTTTCGAGTTTCATGGTCAAGGTCGGGAATATCTCCTTTGTCAACTTCAGGTAATAAGCGGTCTCTTTGAAGGTCTCATGTCCCAGCATTGTCTTCATGTATGGAAGATAGTTGAGAAGATCCTTTCCTTCTTCTGCCCACGTCTTGAGTCTGTTGACACAATAGGTCCATCTGAAGTCATGAACTCTCGGCCCCTTTCCTGTATGTGGAATACCTGCCTTATCAAGATATCTGCGAAAGTTCTTGTAGACACTTACAAGTGTCATCGGCCGTCCTGGTAGTTGCATAAAGAAATACTCATCTTCAGTAGAGTTCTGATGTATAGCATTCCTGAGAGCTTTGCATTTCTCTGCAAGGATAGGATGAATCGGGACTATTCTGTCCTTGTTGTTCTTTCCTCCAACGACAACAAGATAGTTTTCGTCCTCATGCATATCCTTAACCTTGAGAAGCCTGAGTTCTGAACAGCGAAGACCGCTTGTGTAGAGGATACGGAAGAAAATCGGCATCACCATTCCCCTGTACGGGCACTCGTATGGAATTGACTGGCTCTCATCGACAGCTTTGAAGAATCTTCTGAGTTCGTCCTCTGTGTAGATGTGAGC
>CAVACS010000251.1:0-2454 GCA_963587105.1 Anaerovoracaceae bacterium
TCAATAAAGCGTAAGTCTATGTCTGAGACAATCCGAACCAGATGTAAGATTCTCCCCGAAGCCGATGAGAACAAGGAGAAATATGGATTCTGTTTATTGCGCTAACATTTCCGGTTATCACCGCGTATATGGCGCTGTGCCTCAACGGACGTGGCAAACACACTCACGACAGAGCCGGGCGCAGTCAGAAGTCTTGTCTCAAGCGTCTCTATAGAGATTTTATCCTAAGCTCATGATAATACAGAAGAAGACCTGATAACTTTGGGAGAAACAAAGCTTCCTTTTCTGTATAACTCATTGATTAAAGAGAAATTAACACATGTAAATGTCTGAGAAATTTGTCCTCTTTAATTCCCTCAACTATATTGACCTCTGCCGATACACTAAAAAACAACACAACAAAGCCTCGCCAGATGACATAACAGCCGTCCGTGGGCAGACATAACATGCATATCTTTTTACGATACAAGGTGTTAAACATGTTCTGCGTCAATCAGAAGTGTAAAGTGGTTCTTTTTCCAGTCCAGCATTCCGTCCCTCTTCATTCGACCCAGTTCCTTCGATAGTGCGGTCCTCTCGACATTGAGGTAGTCCGCCATCTGCTGTCTGTCGAAGGGGACGACAAACGTCTTTGATCCGTTCTTCAGATAGAGACCCGAAAGATAAGTCAGAAGCCTCGAGCGTATCGTCTTCGGCGTCGTGCAGAAGATACGCATTGAGAGCATCATATTCTTCCTCGAAGTTATGAAGAGAAGATTCTTCATGAATGTGCCGTACCACTCTTTTCCGGAATTGCTTTCGTCGAGAAGTCTTTTGATGTTCACGAATATGATGAGAGAGTCTTCAGATGCAGCCGCGTCAACCATCAACGGCTCTGACGAGAGAGCATAGGACTCGGCGAATACCTGCCCTGTGGAGACTGAGGAGAGTATGCTTCTGTTTCCCCAGGGATCTATGTTCTCTATGAGAATGCTCCCGCTCTGCACTATTCCGATTTCATTGGTGCTGTCTCCCGAATGAAATATGAACTCCCCTCTCTGAAAGGTCTTCGTCCTCAGCGCCCTTATCGAACGGAACTCTTCGAGAGCAGAGGAATCTATCCCTTTGAATAACGCTGATGATATTACCATAAATCCTCACTTTTGGTGGTTAAAACCACATTCTTCTTTTCCTTATTATCTTATCCTTTCCTTGCAAAAACAAGATACTGAAGACTGAGAGGAAAACTATGAAAAGAAGAATCATCAATATCGACGAAGAGAAATGCACAGGCTGCGGTCTCTGCGCAAACGCATGCCACGAAGGAGCGATCGCAATAGTGGACGGTAAGGCAAAGCTTATGAGAGACGACTACTGCGACGGAATGGGTGACTGTCTTCCCTCCTGTCCTACGGGAGCCATCACATTCATCGAGAAGGACACCCTTGCATATGACGAGAAGGCTGTCGAGGAGAACAAGAAGAGGAAGGCTGCAGCAGAAGCGGCTCCCCATTTCTCCGGATGCCCCGGAAGCAGAATGAGAACTCTCAGAAAAGAGGAAGAAGAAACAAAGAGCGAGGAATCCTCCCCGGCTTCAAAGAGCGTGAGCAGGCTCGGACAGTGGCCCTGCCAGATCAAGCTCGTTCCTGTAAACGCTCCCTACTTCAACGGAGCAAAGCTTCTCATTGCTGCGGACTGCACGGCATACGCCTATGCTTCGATCCATGAGGATTTCATGAAAGGCAAGATTACAATCATCGGATGCCCGAAGCTCGACAGCGTCGACTACAGTGAAAAGCTTGAGGCAATCATCAGAGAGAACGACATCAAGTCGATAACGGTTCTGAGGATGGAGGTTCCATGCTGCGGAGGCCTTGAGAATGCCGCCATCACAGCCCTCAGAAACAGCGGAAAGTTCCTTCCTTGGAGGGTTGTCACATTCTCCCTCGACGGGAAGATCCTGGAAGACTGAGAAAAGGAAAGCTGAAATGAGAGAAGAAGAAGGAAAAGTATTCTCAATTGGGATTGATAACCCGCCACTAGACGGCCTTACGATATCGCGGAAGGTCAGTGCCGACAATTCCATATACTACTTCTCGCTTGGTGCAGGAACCGACATATCGCCTGAAGAGTACGACTACAACAAGCTGCTTCTCTCATCCCTCGGCACCTTTTCCTTATATTCATCCTCCTTTTCCAGGGACATCGGGAAAGGATCGGCAGTAATAACACCGGCGGGAATTCCCGTCGGGACGAAAAGCAGAGACGGAGCAGTCTACGTTGAAGTAGAGCTCGGGAGTGAAACAATGATCAATGAAAAAGTGAAGGAAGGAGAGGTATTCGCCCTCAAGGACCTGATCCCATACAGGAAGGAGAGCATCGTCAACATCGACGTGCTTTCGAATTCGAAGACAAAATTCGTCGTCATGGCTTTCGACGAAGGCACAGCCCTCAGCGAGCATGCAGCCCCCGGAG
>CAVACS010000252.1:0-2446 GCA_963587105.1 Anaerovoracaceae bacterium
GGGGATTTCTTTACAGTATAAAGATAACTACATATTATACTAGTTGACACAGGTCGTCCGGAGACGCATTGTTCTCGCCCCAGCCCTTCAGGCGGTTCCTCTTCTCTTTGTTTGGAGTTACCGATTGTAAAAATCCTGAAGTGCGTATCAGGAGAAATCGTTGTCCATATCGGCCTTTGCTTTTAGGTCAGGCTTTGCGCTGTAATATTTATATTCCGGGTCGAAATCTTTGTTATACCGCCATTGTACTGAATAATATGAAGCCTGCCCCACCGGGGCTCCCGTAAGGCTGTCTTCATCACAGGTGGTATATATTCTTATCCCCACATTGAACTGAACCAATTCTGCCCATGTATGAACCGAACCGGAATAACAGGTGTCAACTACAAGAGTCCGGATATTTGCTTTTTTGATTGCTATCAGCAGATGATACCACGTCAGAACATGCCACTTTACCTCGGTTTTGTATAATATCCCACGTTTGTTTCCGTGAGCTACTACATACAGAACAGTGTCGTCTGAAGTAAGCTCTTTGATATTTCTTATATACCTAACGTCCAGCCCCTTCTCTTCTGCTTTTGCATAATACATCTCTGCTGTCTTTTTTATCTCTTCAACAGACTTGTAATCATCCGGATATTCAGGAACATATACAACAGAACCTGCATAGGAACAGACAATTACAACAAAAAGCATAATTAAAATAGACATAATATGTTTATGTCTTTCCAGAATAAAAAGATATATATGTTTCAGACTAAAAATCACAAAAATAACGACCTTTTAATAATCATAGCATATAAAAGACAAAATAGTAAAATAGAAAAAGATTGAACTAATCCGGCTATTTTATGGGCTAGACAATCGAAATCTCTGAAATACGTGCTATAATACTCTTATGAAAAAGACTATTTTATTCTTGTTTGCGGTTTTAATGCTTATGGCATCCTGTGAAGATGCTCATGTCCATGAATGGACTTCTACTATAGAAAAGGAACCCGGTTGTGAAACGGAAGGACTTCTTATCCGCACATGTTCCTGTGGCGCAAAGGAGGAGGAAAAGCTGAAGCCTGTCGGCCATAAGGAAGGTGTGACCAAGACAGTAAAGGCTCCTACCTGCACCGAGCCCGGTACGACTGAAACAGTCTGCCCTGTCTGTGATAAGACCTTTTCAACGGTTACAACGGAAGCCAAAGGACATACTCCCGGTGAGACTAAGGTGACAGTTGAACCCACATGCACAGAAACAGGTGTTTCTGAAACATACTGTAAAGTATGTGGCGAATCGATAGCAGAGACTACAATCGAAGCTAAGGGACACAAGCTCCTTTCCGGGAAGATTGTTATCAAGGAAGCTACCTGCACAGAGAATGGCCTTGAGTCCGGCGTCTGCGGTATATGCGAAGAAAGGATCGACAGCGTTGAAACCCCTGCCCTCGGTCATGATTGGGGTGAAACCGTAATAGTCACCGATTCAACATGTACAACTGAAGGCAAGGCGCAGCAGGTATGTCAGAGAGACCATGATCATGTAAGAAATGGTGTTGTCGAAAAGAAGGCACATTCCTTCACCGGACTTTCTACTACTATAAGCGAAGCGGACTGTATCAATCAGGGCAAAGTCAACACAAAGTGTATAAATTGCGACACTGTAACGACTAGTTTCACTCCGGCTCTCGGTCATTCCTTTATTGTGGACAAGGGATACAAGGTTGATGAAGAAGGTAATCCTATCACCCCGACAACGTTTACGGCCGGTATCAGAGTGTATCAGTGTGAGAGATGTGAAGAGACAGAAGAAAAAGAGGTCTGGGATGAGAGCACAAGACACATTCATCTCGACCCGGATGTTCCCGGTGGCTGGTTTCAGGATGATACCAATATCTATGGCAACAATGTAGAAGCAACCTGTACAACAAAGGGTAAGATTGGAATTTACTGTTCGTGCTATCAGGATGCAGAGGGAAATTTCTATTTGACTGATGATGGAACACGGACGAGGTATCTTATCGGATACAAAGAGACAGAAACAGACAGCACAAAGCATGGCACGCTGGTTACTGAGACGAAGGCAGTATCAAGCTACTTCTACGGCAGTGTAACAGAAGAAAAATGCCCGAATTGTAATACAGTGATGAGTACAACTTACAACGAAGAAGGCAAAGTTTCAGCTGTAGGTAGATGGACAGGCGAGGCCTCTACTCAGATAGATGCAGGGGCAGTGCTTTTAAATACAGAAGTTTCTTTTGATATTAACCTGTATTCCAATGGGGTTAGCGTATTCAAAAATACAATAGTCATGGAAAATCCTTCTACTGAAGAAACAATGGGTGGTGATTATGTAGATACCATGCTTTCAATGACAGGAAAGAATCTCTCTTCTTATCCTAATCTATCCCGTTCTACTGACGGAAGATGGATAAGCAGTAAATGGGGAACTGGATTC
>CAVACS010000253.1:0-2408 GCA_963587105.1 Anaerovoracaceae bacterium
GCATCCTTTTTCCGACACTCAGAAAACATGCATGCCATGTTTTTGCTTAAGCTGTCCCGGGCTATGAGGATAAGTCAATGACTGTGTTTGTCGCTTATGGATCCTATAAATTTACGGAATCAGCGGAATGAAACCCGGTGATACGATCGAAGTCATGATCGAAGGACTCGGGCTTCTCAAGAATACTGTCAGATGAAGAAACATCGGGGCTTATCGCTGTCTTCTCCTTCACTGTTTCGATAGCCTTCAGAAGTGTTTGTAATATTCCTTTTGTTTGAAATCCCAGGTCAGAGGACAGAATTGAGCTCGAGCTGGAGAGGAATATCTAACACATTTCTTCATGCAAAGAGGCTGGAAGCTCTTCGTAAGTATTGATCTTTGGCAGAAGTTCGGATTGTATGACTGTGCCTCTTCTCTTCTCCTTCTGATACTCTCCGTCGACGACAGCCTTTTACGATATTTAATACTTCAGACATCCTATCGGGATGACATATACACCGTCCTCTCTTCTGTGGGCATGTCCTGTTGCTGTGATGACAAGAAGGAAGGACGGAGACTTCATTCCGGATGCTTCGATTTTCTTTCTCAGCTTTTTCAACGTTGCGGCTCCTTCGTCTTCTCTTATCTGGCTGATTTTCACCTCTATGAGTGCATAGCTGCCGTTCCTGAGATGGAGCACCGCATCGCATTCAAGACCGCTTGAATCTCTGTAGTGGTATATGCTGCCGTCAAGCATGGCTGAGTAAGCCTTCAGATCTCTGATGACGAGAGTTTCAAAGACAAAGCCGAATGTCTCGAAATCATTAAGAAGATCTCCCTCTCCCGCACCGACTGCGGCTGCGGTGATGGACGGGTCCGTGAAATATCTTGTATTACTTGTCTGTATTGCCGATCTTGAGCGGAGGTTAGGGTTCCAGGAGGTTGTTTCATTGGTGATGAAGAGGTCATCCAGAACTTTCAGATAATCTGCCAGTGTGTTCTTGCTGATCTCGTTTACATCCCTTTCTATCGAAGTATCCGGTGCGTTGGATCCTGAGAAGCGGGCATAGGAGCGCAGTATCTTCTTCATCTTCTCCGCCGACCTTCTGTGTCCGTCGACGGAACGGATATCACTCTGGCAGAATTCATCGAGGTAGAGCTCTCCCTGTTTTGAAGCAAGATCTCTGTCAATGCCGAGCACACCGGGCCATCCTCCTCGTACCGAGAGGAAGGCAATGTCCTCAAGAGTATGGGGCGAATCAGAATGAATGTGCTCGGGATTATCGAATAATGCCGATAGTGACACTTCTCCGTTTGAGTCACATGATTCCCACAGACTCATCGTCAGCATCTTCATCCTTCCGATTCTTCCAAGCCCTGAATGCATTCTGAGACTCTCGGCTGCCTTTGTCTGGCTCGTTGAACCTGTAAGGATAAAAGCTCCCGCTTCCTGATGTCTGTCAATGTGGTTTCTTATTCCATCCCAGATTGGGGGTACCTTTTGCCATTCATCAATCAGAAGGGGCTTGGCGGGCATGAAGAGTTTCTCAGCATCTTCATAGACAAGTGCTTCTGCTCTGTCTGCCTCTTTCTTCACAGATAAATCTATGACTGATTGAGCCTTATGCTTTGCCGATGTTGTCTTCCCGGACCACTTGATTCCTTCTATCAGGACGGCTCCCCTGAGTTTGAGAATGTTATCAAGAACGGTGTCTGCTATTCTTTCATAGTACTTCATCACTGCCGATTATAGCTTCTGAATTCTTTATGTTCAAGAAAATGGGAGGATTCTTCGTTAAAAATTGGGAGACTTTTGTGCTTTTAATTGGGAGGCTTCTTAAGTGGAGTGCGGTCTGCTTGTACCTCTGATATAGGAATATGTTGATGATTGCAGTAAAAGCCAGCCGCTTGTGTACCTTGGTTATGAGAATTCCAAAGGGGGTCAGGGGTTGACGACGTTCTGTGGCTTTCCGGCAGCGAATGCACTGATGTTGGCTTCTGTTATCTCCATGATCCTTTCCCTTGCCTCTTTTGCTCCCCATGAGAGGTGAGGAGTAATGATAGAGTTGGGAGCAGAGAGCAGGGGATTGCTGCTCTCAATGGGCTCCGTTGAGACGACGTCGACTGCCGCACCTCCGACTTTGCCGCTTCTGAGGGCGTCGGCGAGGTCCTCCTCGACGATAAGACCGCCGCGGGCGTTGTTGACGATGAGCACTCCGTCCTTCATCTTTCTGATCGTTTCCCTGTTGATAATGCCCTCCGTTTCCGGGGTAAGGGGAGTGTGGAGGACGATGACGTCGCTTCTGGCGTAGAGTTCGTCTTTTGTGACGTACTCCCACCCGTCATCTCTGACTGTCCTTGAAGATACGATGACATTCATTGTTTAACCTTATTGAGGTGGAAACTCCGATGCTTGCATCGTGAGAGGA
>CAVACS010000254.1:0-1166 GCA_963587105.1 Anaerovoracaceae bacterium
GTGCATCATATTGTATCCTTTGAACGCACTGGCAGAAGATCAGATGGTCAGAATGCGCAAATCTCTTGACGATGTCCGTCCTGACGGAAGCGGACCAAAACCGTGGATTGAGAAATATACAGACGGGAACAGATTTTACTTTGGGCGTTATACAGGTAAGACTCCGAAGTCGTGGGATGACGGGAAAAGAACATCCCAGTCAAAAAGAGCGGCAGAACAAGAGTGGAGAGAGCTCAGACGAAAAATAGATGAAAGCTATACCAGAAACATTAGTGACAGCAGCGAGGCGGCTCTGAATACTTATAGAGAATACAGACAGCTCAGGTTTTCAATTCCAAATCCTTCATGTCCGGAAGAGCAGAGTGCTGAGCTTAACACCCGTGATGAAATGAAGGACACCCCTCCTGACATTCTCATTACAAACTACAGCATGCTTAATGTAATGCTTATGAGAAAAGAGGAGGACAACCTTTTTGAAAGCACAAAGGAATGGCTTGCCGAAGACAGGAAGAATAATGTTTTTACATTGATTATTGATGAGCTCCATACTTACAGAGGTACTGCTGGTACGGAAGTTTCGTATATCATAAAGATGCTTCTGGACAGGCTCGGTCTTGATGCTGATTCTCCTCAGGTTAGTTTCCTCGGCTCAAGTGCGTCACTTCCGGACGACGTAGAATCGAAGCAGTTTCTGAAGGAGTTTTTCTCTGTATCTGCAGATGACAGGTTCTATATCAGAGGGGACAGGGAAAAAGACAGAATAGACGTAGATATTGCTTTCACGGATGAAGACCTGGCCATTCTGAATGACGTTCATGAGATATGCATTGGAGAGGGGCCAGTTACGGAGAAGGTCGAAGAGTGTATATTCAATGCCGGAAGAAAGACCGTCTCTCAATATGTGGTTGAAAAACGTTATATAGAGATGCTGAGAAAAGTCTGTGGAAATACTTCTGCATCCAATGTTGAGGAGTTAGCCGTAAAACTATTCGGGGATTATAATGCAGAGACAGAAGGTTATGTCGAAGCATTCCTTGTGCTCATAAACCTCACCAAAGATGAGAACGGAGGATATGTCCAGCCACTGCGTGCTCATTACTTTGCCAGAAATATCGATCATCTGTGGACATGTTCAAATCCAAACTGTACATGTGTCAAGGATAAAG
>CAVACS010000254.1:1240-2389 GCA_963587105.1 Anaerovoracaceae bacterium
TTCTTCGGAAAGCTCTATTACAAGCAGACCAAGAAATGTACCTGCGGAGGTGCGGTCCTCGAACTAATTGTCTGCCGTAACTGCGGCGAAGTGTTTTTTTCTTCTTACTATACAGTCGACGATAAAGACAAGATGACTCTCAATCTTGAATTGAATGACACTTCTCCCCTGAAGAACAAGAGAAGGGCAATTATTGCATATAACAAGGATAAGAATGCTGGCGATATAAAACTTGAAGAGTATAATTCTGCAACCGGACAGGGATGGAGAAACTGTGACCTGGATTATTTGAAAGGTACCTGTAAAATAACAAAAGATGGAAAATATCGAATCTATACTTCAGCAGAGAATATGCCAACTGAGTTCCCGGAGGTTTGTCCTAACTGCGGCAGTGAAACTAAGATAACCGATAAGAATTCAATCACTCCTTTGTATTTTCACGGCTCAGGCGTCCAGAAGGTGAACCAGATTTTTGCTGACAAACTTATGCGTATTATCGGAGAAACATCTGATAAACCGAAACTGGTACTCTTTTCTGACAGCAGACAGGCTGCCGCAAAGCTCTCTGCCGGCATTGAACTAGAGCACTATCTCGATACTCTCCGAACAGCATTGATTGCAAGTTTAGATGAGAGCAGGGGGGAGATGGATTTTCTAAGAGAGTATTTCAACTCAGGAAATCCTCAATATTGGAAGACCGTACCGGAAGATATAAGCGATAAAGTTAAAGCAACAGAAGGTTTGAAAAAAATAAGAGTTGGCATTTCAGACTTTTATAATGATGAATTAAAAGAAGAAGAAATATTGAAGCTTAAAGAAGAGCTTTCATCTTCAGGAATTGAGATTGAATCAGTATATGAAAGAGCGTGGCGGAAACTCCTTGCCGAAGGAATAAATCCTGCGGGGCCTTATCCTGGAAGCTCTGTGTATCATACAGATTCTTTGGATATAGATTGGTTTGAATTGATGGACTGGAGCTGTGATGATATTTACTTCAAGGAGAATATTTATAACCCTAATCAAAAGAATTTCAAAAAAGACATAATTGATAATGCAAGCGTCAGATCCCTAGAGACGATTTTCGGACATGGCACGATGTCCTCAGTCGAGCAGCTTTCATTAGGACGTGTAGTGCAAAAGGGAAATGAG
>CAVACS010000255.1:0-2360 GCA_963587105.1 Anaerovoracaceae bacterium
GTAATACTCTACTATGTGACTGTGTGCGACAGTTATTCTTCCATACTTTTTCGCCACACGGAATGTTTCCCCGGATGAATCCATCAGATGGTCATGGATTATTCTGTACTCGGGATGCGAGAGGAGAAACTTCTTCAGATTTCTGTCATAAGAGAGTTTGTTGTAGCCGAGAAAACGGGCAATACGATAGATTCTCCCGCCGAGGCTTTCGATTTCATCTTCGTATGCCGTTCTTTCCGGATTATGGAGAAGAAAATCGAACTGGACTTTGCTGCGGTCTATGTTTCTGTAGATGTTCATTATGAGGGTTTCGGCACCGCCGCGGTCCATGCCGTAGCTTATCTGGAGTACTCTTATGGCATCACTCATTTGCTTTCCTCTTTATTTCCTCATAATCTCTGAGTGTAATTCCCTCGAATGAGTGTGATATTTTCTCGAAGAGAACCTCGAGATCCTCATAGAGTCTCTCTATCGATTCTTCAGTCCTGAATGTCGGGCTTCCTCCGGGCATGAGTTCGGATGAATGAAGCATGAACATTATGTAGTCTTTTTCTCCCTCTTCTGCAGCTTTATCCGCTATGTAGAGCATCTGTTCGCGATTTCTGCCGTCGGGACGCAGCCATAGTTCGTTTCCCAGTACAGTATGATATATATTTGCGATTATTCCTCTTGCAGTCTTTGCAGGGGAAGAGAAGAACCTATGGCTTCGTATTATGGTTACAGGAACTTCGAGAATGCTCTTCCTTCCTTTAATTCTATGGGAGATCTCCTCTGCATGTGAGTAATCGGATCCTTTCGAGGCGAAAGATTCCCCGTTTGTTCCCGACCAGTCAACGTGAGGCGTCACAGAGCAGTCGACTTTGTAACCGTACTTTTCAAGGAGAGAGAAGTATCTGTTGTCAGTTGCCCATCTCCCTGCGCGGTGTGTGACGGGGCGCACTCCTGTTTTCTCTTCGATAATAGCCGTCATTGCTGCTATCTTTTTCTCCATGACGTCGTCAGGGTATTCGATAAGATATGGAGCCGAGGGGTTCTCGGTCTGTTCAAGTTCATAGAGCGGGGGAGTATTCCATGCGTGGAGGTGCATTCCGACTTCCCCGCGTCCTTCGTTCTGGACTTTTCTGACGAAGAAAGTGAATCTTTCGTCATTCATCATCTCCCAGTTACTCAGCCATACCGGCTTGAAGGAATAGCTGTCGCAGAGTTCCTGGAACCGTGGAAGATAAAGAGTGTTCTCCGTCTTTATTTCGTCGCCTCTCTTCCATTGCCAGAGATTGTCTCCTTCGGTATCTATGGTGATGATGAAATGTTTTTTATTATCCATGCCGTTCTTCTCTCAGTGTTTGAATATTCTATAGATGCCGAGCATTATCCTTCCTTTCAGCGTGACGGGGATCTGCCCGTTGTAATACAGATGTCTGTCTCTTTCCACGTCGGCTGTAAACGAAAGCTTGAATTCGTCTATCCCGTTGGGAGCATCGAAAGATGATATGCCGCCCCAGTCATATACGGAGAAGCCTTTCTTCCTGAAAAAAAGCATGTCCTCCCAGTGGAGGCGCTTGTTACTTCTTCCGATTACAGCAGCTTCCTCCTTTCTGTCTCTGAAGAGGGAGCAGGAGTGAAAGAGTCTGATCGTATCACCAAGGTCGAGATAGCTGTGGACTACGAGGGTTTCTGCACCTTTCACCGCCCTTGTAATCCAGAGAGCACCGGCTTTTATGAAGGGATATATTTCCAGGTCCGAGAGTGTTACATCGATTCCTTTTTCTCTGTACATCTCGTGATGGAACTCCCTGAATTCCTTTATAATTCCGTCGCTCTTTCTGAGGTCGTCAGGGGAATGGATTTCAATGCTGATTTCGTCATCCTTCATGCTGCGTCTTATTTCATAGCGGTAATTCTTTCTGATCTCTTTATAGAGGTCTTCTTCTCCTTTGGCGAGGTCGGTATAGATTGTGTTCTGGGCGGTGAGGTGCTCAAGAAGAGAGGGAGGGGGATTGTCGTAGGAATGGAATGTGACGACATCGCTGTGCGTCATTTCCTTCCAGTTGCCATCCGGTGCCCAGATTTCCGAGATTCGTGCTCCCATATAGTTTCTTATCGGAATTTCCTTCAAATCAAACTTCCTTTCCTCTTGTTCTACTCGATTTATATCCAACTGGAACTTACAGCTCTAGTTTCTGGTTTCTTACCAAAGGAATATCTTTAAGCAATGATCAGCCGTCTCATTGGTCATATCCCTGCAGCTCTAGGATTCCAGAAGCTCATCTATTTCGTTCCTGAGCTCTTTATTTTCATTGTTTAAGCTTATTGAGGTGGAAACTCCGATGCTTGCATCGTGAGAGGAACCTCAATTGCCT
>CAVACS010000256.1:0-2356 GCA_963587105.1 Anaerovoracaceae bacterium
TTAAAAGCCTCGAGCCCTGTTAATTCCTCAATTACAACCCCTTCCCTTTTTGCTCTCGCAATCTGAGCTTTCCGCCCTTTAGGCATCTTTAAGGGAGAAGAAAGATTTACATATGTTGAAACATCAACTGTATCAAGTTTTGCACCATTTGCAAAAAGTGCGAAACGGTCCTCCTCAGCAGCCTGATTATGATAAATATGCGGAATGCACTTATAGCGTATTTTCTTGAATCCATAAACTTGAGCATAAGCAATAAGAGTCTGAAAACAATCCATCATAATATGCTGTTTCATACTGGTGTTGGTTATAAATCCCCCATACGTCAAGCCACCATGAGAAAGCAGCATATCCCCGTGTTCACTCATAGGGAGAAGAGCAATTAATTTATCGTCAAGATAGAATAGCAAAGAGTGATCCTTGAACCTATCTCTGTGGTAATCCATATACCCTCTGTCAAACATAAAAAGGTAATTCTTGCTCTGCATATTGAACTGATTCCAAATCTTCGCTTTGTCGTCAGTATATCTCTCTATTGCAATCATCTATCACGCCACTTCTTATTCAAATTCATTGAGCTGATCAATTACATACTGAACTTCATCATCAGTCATACCATAATACATTGGAATGCTGAGCTCGGTCGCACTTATCTCTTCAGCGATCGGGAAGTCTCCCCGTTTAAAACCAAGGTCTTTATAACACTCCTGTAAATGCATAGGAATAGGATAATGCTTATTCGTTCCGATTCCAGCTTCGTTGAGATATCTTTCAAGTTCATCTCTCCTATTACATCTGACGCCGAATATATGCCATACAGGCGTTGCATACTCAGGCACAAACGGAAGAATGACCTGCGGATTATTGATTTTCGCAAGGTACTTCCGTGCAATTACTCTCCTTTCTTCGTTGATTTTATCGAGTACCGACAACTTAACCGACAGGAATGCAGCCTGAAGTTCATCAAGACGCGAATTGTTGCCCTTCAGAATATGATGATACTTATAATCAGATCCGTAGTTTCCGAAAGCTCTTACCTTCCTAGCAATCTCTTCATCGTTTGTAACAGTTGCACCTGCATCACCGAGAGCTCCAAGATTCTTTCCGGGGTAAAAGCTGAAACCGGCTGCATCGCCGAAAGAACCAATCACTCTGCCTTTGTACTTTGCTCCGTGAGCTTGAGCACAATCCTCTATGACATAAAGATTGTGCTTTTTTGCGTTATCCATAATCGGATCCATATCACAAGGCTGTCCGTATAGATGCACGGGCATGATTGCCTTGGTCTTCTCAGTTAGAGCATCTTCAATACTTGCAGGATCTATGTTGAATGTTCTTATATCAGGTTCAACAAATACCGGCGTTGCTCCGGCATAAGTGACGGCTAAAGCTGTTGCGATGAATGTATTCGAAGGGACAATAACTTCATCGCCATCTTTTATCCCCAGTGCCTTCAGAGCAAGGAACAGAGAATCGAGCCCGTTCCCCACTCCTACACAATATTTCCTATCACAATACTGGGCAAAAGCCTTCTCAAATGCCTCATCTTCTTTCCCTTCAATATACCAGGAACGGGTATACACCCGGTCAAAGGCCTCTCGTAATTCCTTATCCAGTTCTCTTTCCAACGGTTTGAAAGAAACAAAAGGCACATTCATAATCAGACCTCCCCAGCGGATTTTGTGTCGTCACAGTTCTGAACGAAAGCAAGGAATTCATCATAATTCCTTATGTAATCGGCCTCATCATATAACTCAGAAGCAAGAACAAGAAGAACAGCATCCGGGGAGAAATCAAACATTTCCCTCCACATACTATTCGAAACATAAAGCCCTTCATACGGTTTTTCCAACGGAACTACCTTCTTCTCCCTTCCATTGTCAAGACGAATCTTACAGCTTCCGTGTATGCAGATTAAAATCTGCTGCAGGCTCTTATGAGCATGAAGGCCCCTTGTTACACCATCTGCCGTATCATACATATAATAGACCCGTTTAATCTTAAACGGTATATCCTTAAATTCTTCTAAGGCAACCAGCTGCCCACGCTCATCCCCATGAGGCTGAAATACATATTTTATTACCTGCATTCTTAATTATCTCCTTCAATTCATTTCCCATTATCGAGAAGCACTTCATACAAATTACGCTCTTTCTCAATCATCATTTTGTATTTTTTTCAGTGTAAATCTTGATAAAGGGAATAACTATTTTATTTATATCTCTTCCAAAAGCAACCATGTGTCAGCATCTACTGAAAAAGAAAAATCTTTTTTCTCTGAACTTCCATCCTTTCTTCTGTTAACTATTTGCTAATCAATACGCACTTCTCAAACACTTTTTTACATATTCCTCTGATG
>CAVACS010000257.1:0-2356 GCA_963587105.1 Anaerovoracaceae bacterium
GAAGAAGTAAATAACTATTTCAACGACAATGCACCTGTGGAGCTTACAGTCTGAGCGGCGTTTCATCTTCTTTTTCTGCCGATGTGATACTCCTGCCTGAAACGGGAAGCTTTAAGTATCCGATTCGATAGGGTAACATACTTCGCAAATTCTCTCAAAATTTAACTTTACAAAATGGTCTGGGGGGGAGACTGTCCTAAAACTCTAGGAGGCCGTGAGAGGCTCTAAGCCGGGTAATAGTCCGTCGGACGCGGTTTTGGAGGGGTAAAAATCGCACTTATTTTCTTTTAATGAAAAGATTTAGCTTGCATTTTTGCCTCACTTTTGGTATACTTATACCATGAAAGATAGCTATCCGTATGTAATAGGAATTGATAGAGATGACGGCCTGATGATAAGCCTGAACACGCTTGTCGGGGAGTATGAGCTTCCGCGAGTGGTCGAAACATTCGTGGAATGTATAGTCAAAGGCCAGATTAAGCTGAAATACAGCGAAAGAGAGACCAGAGGACGCAGGTCGTACGATCCGTATATGATGCTGACGCTCTTTATCGTTGGGATCATAAAGGATTTCAGGACCTGCCGGAAGCTTCAGTGGTTTGCTGCGGAGACTTCATGGGGTATGTGGATCTGTATGAATCTTAAGCCGAACTTCAGAACGATCAATGATTTTCGTAAGAACAATGCCGATGAGATAGCAGCTGTGTTCTATGCTTTCAATGATTTTCTGAAGAATGATGTGTCTGAAGCTACTGGGATTCCTGCTTTCAACGGATGTCTCTCGGTTGACGGAACAAAGATAAGAGCACAGCAGTCCAAGGACGGCTGTCATACAGCAAACAAGATCGGCGACAGAATTCAGAATGACAAGAACAGGATTGCCGAACTCACTGCAGCACTGAAAGATGATGCTTCCTGGGAAGAGGGATGTGATGAGGAGACTCTTCCTGAGAATACAAAGGAAAAGGTCGAGAAGCTGAAGAAGTACAAGGAAAGGGAAAAGAAGCACGAAGAGATCCAGGCTAAGATCCGTGAAACGGGTGAGCAGTATTCGGAGAACGATCCTGATGCAAGACTAATGAAGAACCATTATGGCGGATGTAATCCCTCCTATAACATCCAGACAGCTGTCGACACCGAAAGTCATCTCATAGCTGCAGTCAATTCAACCAACAAGTGTACGGATCACGGCCTCATCAGACCGACTGTCGACAATGTTCCCAGAGACGAGGGCGAAATCATTGAAGTCATTGCAGATAATGGTTATGCCCAGGTGGAAGACATGGCTGACAGCCTCGAAAACGGCATTATTCCCAATACCTTCCTCTCGAAAGTGGAAGATGCCAACGGGAACATGGTTCATAAGGATAGTATAGAACTCAAGTTCAAGTATGAAGAGAACCAGATAACGGAAGAGGAAAGGACCTCGACCAAAGCCGAAGATCTGAAGAAATGCCTCCGTGCCGGAGTGGTTCCGGAACCGTATAAAGACTATCTTGAACCTGTCAATGATGAGAACGGGAAAGCGAAAATCTTCAAAAGATCCAGCAAGGAAATTGAAGGAAGTCTCCCGTTCGGACTGGAGAAAATGACGGAAGAGGAGATGAAGGCGAAAGCTAAAGAAGGCTATTTCGTCAGGGACTCAAAGAAGAATGAAGTCTACTGTCCCGGTGGCAAGGTGCTCAGGAAGAAGGCAGATAAGGGCGATGGAATAATACGATACGCCAATAAGCTCGCCTGCAAGAAGTGTCCGTTCAAAGACAAGTGCTTCAACAGCACGAAGGTGACGAAGTGGAAGGAGATTGACTTCTCGAAGAACTGCCGGATCAAAGAAGCGAATTTCCGAAGTGACGGTAAGGATGAGCCGATAGAACAGGTGCCGAAGATAAAACGGAAAGTGACCGGGGTGACGAAGTGGAAAGAGGTACACTTCATCTTCCGCCCCGACAGGGACAAGCTCGATAAGCGGAAATGCACATCCGAGCATCCGTTCGGTACTATAAAAAGGATAATGCATTGTGATTACTTCCTGCTCAAGGGACTGAGGAAAATAGCAGCTGAAGCCAACCTCTTTGCACTCGGATACAACATCAAGAGAGCTTTAAACATATTTTCAGCTCCGACCCTGATGCGGGTAATGGGGAAATAAGGGGAAGAATACCCTTTTCCTTATCTTTTTCATAAGAGACATCGAAGAACGGCCAAGAAAAGGTCGATTTTTTATGCCCGAATTCCCGGGTGGTCACAGAAACGAACCGTCAGAAGCCGTTTTTGGTGGCTTACAGGGCTCGCTAGAGGGCTGTTTTGGAGGGTTAATTTGATATGAAATCATATTTTAGGACAGTCTGGGGGGGGG
>CAVACS010000258.1:0-1963 GCA_963587105.1 Anaerovoracaceae bacterium
GAGGAAATCAACAAGCGTGTCGGTCACATGGCAGGAGCAAGTGATCTTATAGGTATTGTCGAGCAGAAGTATACAGAGTATGACAAGGCTAATGCCTGGGATAAGCTCTACCCTACTTTTGAGGACTATGTTGCTCTCCAGTGTGAAAAAGGTATACGGCTTAAAGCGGAATGGGATAAGAAAAAAGAAGAGGAAACAAAGGTCAATGCCAACCCGGAGGCAACGCAAGACGATAAGAGGGATGCAAAACTCCTGTCAGAAGCTGCAAGGAAGGAATATGAAGACTTTAAACTTTCGAGAAAAACGAGACTTTCAACTCATATGTTCCAGAATTCAGATAATGAAAGAGTTTCTGCTGACTTCTGTTATCATGAAAACGAGAGGGAAATATTCGAAAACGACAGGAGCACGAAGCCTCTCGAGCTGACATCAAGAAATGGTGGTTTAACTGAGATAACAGGAGAGGAAAAAGAAATCAAAGCATTATCCAGCAGAGAATACTGGGCTGCCAGATGGAGTCTCATTAAATCGGGAATAAAGAAAGGTGTGTCAACCTTCATTGAAAGCTTCAGAAACATGTCCGTTACAGAAGCTGTGCTTCAGATACTTCTGGCCAACCTGCTTCTGGCACATAAAGTTGTCTCGTTTGCCAAGAAAGGTATTCTGTATGGCTATAACAAAGCGGAAGCAGACACCATTGCCGGCAAACGTGCAGTCCTCGGCCTCTTCGTCGAAGGAGATTTTAAACAGATAAAAGACGAGAAAGGTAGAGTTGTCGAGCTCGAGATCAAAGAAGAAGCACTCGAAAGAGTCGCACAGACAGGTGTTACCCTTTATAAAGACACGAATGGCTCTCAGAGATTCAGAGTAGACCTCAGTAAGGCATCAGGCGGTAAGCTTTCCGGATCGGCAGACTTCAGTGTCCGTGCTGTCAAAGATCTCAAAAACAGCGATGCAGCAAAAGCTAAAGAGAAAGAACTGGGAGAAAAGGAAGAAAAAGCAAGAGCATTTGTCAGAAAGGTCGACAACAAGAAAGCAGAAAAAGAAACCAGAGTTCTTGATGAAGTCGACAGAATGAAAAAGGAAATAGAAAAGGACAAGAAAGACGAACATCACAAAGAAAAGAAAAAGCTCACGCTTTTTAAGGGTAAAGACTGATTGTCCTTTGTCTGAAGCATCCCCGGTTTGGGATGTTTCTTTGTCGCAACATTTCGCAGATTTTGCTATACTTATATCAGATAAGGGCCAACTAATGGGTAAAGATAAAGAAAAAAGCAAAAAGACTCCTAAGTCGTGGGAAAGTTACGGGGTTGCATTCTGGATAACAATGTCCATTTCGTCAGTTATAATGGCAATTCTGGGTCTTGTGACCTTTTCGTTTGCACTGCTCCGTATAATGTATGGAGATATCTGGTTCATGTGGTTTGTACTTGCTGCAGCTGGAGCAGGTGCTTTCTCTCTTGCAGTTTTCTGTTTCGACCTCTTCCCTACCTGGGCTGGTGTTGTACGTACGATCAGACTCTCTAATGCTCGTATTGCAGGTGCTATGAGTATTTCCCAGATTAACAAATATGAAGAAAGAGAAGATCGCAGAACTGCAGAAGTAAAAGACAAAGTTCAGGAATCATACAGTAAAGTCGGTAAAGATGTACTTGCGACACAGAAACAGGTTACTGAAATAGACGATAAGGTTACTAAAATGTTTCAGGCATTTGAGAAATATCGTGAAGCTGCAAGATCTGAGGATGCATACAGAAACATTGAAAGCTCAATGGATTCAATAAATCGTAAGCTTGAAGAATATGTAAAGGAAACCGATCGGGTTATAACCAACCTGAAGAGCCAGTTAAACAGTATTGAAAACAAGAAAGACACCTCTGCCCCTTCTGAGGCGCAGAGTATCAGCACGGAAGACAGGTCTGATACTGTACCGCCTGCTATCGGGGGAAATGAGGCTCAAAAG
>CAVACS010000258.1:1973-2352 GCA_963587105.1 Anaerovoracaceae bacterium
GACTAAAGATACACCGAAAAACAAGAAGAAACCCACGAAAAGACAGGAGAAAGAGGAAGAGAGAGCAAAAGAGATTTTTGGTGCTTCCAAGGAATCTGAACCTGAGAATAAAACTAAGATCGTGGAAGAATACAACGACGGGTTCAGTGAAGAAGACGATGATCTCTCCGGCCTGCCGGAAGATTATGCCGATGCATTGAGTAGAATGCCATATACAGAAGAGGAACTGGATGACATCATTGATAGCTATCCGGACGATTCTTTCCAGGCATCAGAATCGGCAGACGATTTCACAACAACAAACACAGATGATAGTACAGGAACACATGAAGAAAGTGTTTCTGAAGATACTGATAGCTCCAGCGGTAATCCTTATGCC
>CAVACS010000259.1:0-2350 GCA_963587105.1 Anaerovoracaceae bacterium
AGGACAACACCCATCGGTACCTATATATTCTCCCGTAACGTAGTGCTTATGCACTAAGGCTAATCAACAAGGATATGCTCACTTTCGTTTACATACCCCGGGACTTGTCCCGTGGGTTGTTGATTTGAAGAGCTCCGTTACGGCATCGTAGTTTGCATGGGCGCAGGCAACGAGGACTGTGTCGCCGGCTGTGAACTCGTACTGCCCGTCGGGGACGAAGCTTTCCCGGCTGCACTTTCTCTTGACGCCCGCTATGATGCACTTTCCTCTGAGGTCGACCTCCATGAGCTTTCTACCCAATAGCGAGAAGCGCTCTCCGAGTACATATTCATATACTTCCATTTCACCGCCGAAGATTGAGTGCAGCGTTACGACATTCTCTCCGCGCAGGAACTTCATTATGGCGTCGACGGTGGCTTCCGTCGTGCTTATCGTCGCGTCGATATCCATATTGGTGGCGAACTGTATGTAGTTGGGATTTGTCTTGAGGAGGGCCATCGTCTTCTTCGTGCCTGTGCGCTTTGCATACGAGGCGGTGATGATGTTGAGCTCGTCATTCTCCGTTACAGATATCATGACATCGGCCTGGCTGAGTCTCTCGTCCTCCCAGATATTCTCATCCGTGATCGATTCATTGATGGTGAGAATTTCGGGAAACTCCTCTGAAAAGTCGCTGCAGACCTCCCCGTCCTTCTCGATGAGCGTCATTCTCCTGAGCATGTTCTTGGGAAGATTTGAAAAGAGATAGCGTGCGATTCTCGTTCCGCCGACTGTGATAATGCGCCTGAGCTTTATGCTGGTGCTCTCACCGCAGAGAGCTTTGTAGACCTTGTCGCTGTCGTCGTCTCCCGCCATTACGGCTATCTCGTCACCTTCTCTGAGGACGGTGTTACCGCTGGGGGTGAGAACTTCGTTCCCTCTCCTTACTCCTATTATGATATACTGGCCGCCGAGACTCTTCTTCACATCAATGAGCGTTTTTCCTTTGAACGGGCTTGAAGAGGAGAGAAGAATCCTGAAGAGGATGAAGTTGGCGTCGTCGAAGTCGATGATGTCGGAGAAGAGGCCGGATCTCAGGACGCTCGTCATGCGTTTGGCAGCCTCCTCCTCGGGGTTGACGATATGGTCTATGCCGAGGATTCTCTTTCCTCCGCCCTTATTGCTCCCCAGATATGATATGCTTCTGATGGCCGCGATTGTCGTCGCCTTCGGGAAATTCGATGCCGCGATGCCGCATGCAACGAGATTTACCTCGTCGCTGTCTGTCACTGCTATCACAGCAGCAGCTTCTGCCGCTCCTGCTTCTGTCAGTACTTCCACGTCCGTTGCACTGCCGCATACCGTCATGCAGTCCAGTTTCGATACTACAAGCTGGCACCGGACTGCATCGCTGTCCACGAGCACCACTGATTTCTTTTCCTGTATGAGATGCTTTGCAAGCCTGATACCGCGCCTGCCCGCTCCCAGAATCACGATTTTCATACGGCCATATTCTGAAACAAAGGAAATCAAAAAGCAATGCCATGGGTTCTGTACAGCTTCTATAGTCTAATCCTCCCGTAGAAACTCTCAGACTGAGGTATGTCTAAAGTTTCAAGAAAGACGGTTTATATAATAAAAAAGGAATAAAGTTCATATATACCTCAATCGGGGCTATTGCAATCAGGGCCGTCTCTGATGTAAAAGACACACCATGGAAAAGTTGTCACCCGACTCAGATCTGGCATCATCTCTCACAGGCGAAAGGATTGAAAAGCTTCTCTCCGCTTACTCTCTTCTTGAAGAGGAGGAGAGGAGATTCTGCTGTGACTTTTCGCTTCATTGCACATCCTCCTGCGGAGAATGCTGCCGCCACTACGTTCCCTTTCTGACAGCGGCGGAAGCCGAGCTTGCGGCATATCTCATCATAAAGGAGGGAAGGGAGGAGGAGATCCTTTCCCGCCTCTCGTCATCAGATCCCGTCAGCAATATATGTCCGCTCTATAATGCCGGAAGCTCCCGTCACTGTTCCTTCTATGAAGGGAGAAGCATGGTGTGCCGTCTCTTCGGCTCCTCGGTATCTTCAGGAAAGAATGGAGAGCCTGTCTTCAGAGACTGCAGATGGAAGAAGGAGAAGCGTGAGATAACAACAGAGGAACTCGAGAAGAGGATGGACGAGGTTCCTGTGATGAGTGTATTCGGTGAGGTTTTGGAAGGAGAAGGCGAGAGCATCTACACTGCACTTCCGAAAGCTCTCGACAAGATCAAGCTTATCCTTTCGTATTCCTCTCCCCAGCCGGCATAACAATCTCTGTTATTGTGTCAATCTGACCCTGACTTTCCGTCGTCATGCCCCCGTGTGTCCTTATGA
>CAVACS010000260.1:0-2329 GCA_963587105.1 Anaerovoracaceae bacterium
TTATCAAGGGTAATCTTTGTCGTTCTATTAACTGGGTTGTATGCTGAGCTTACGCCTGTGTCAGAGAGAATCTCATCCAGTGCATCTATGATTTCTTCCGCCTTTTCAAGTACACCCTCGAACATATCGAAAGACTGAGAAAGGTTCTCTGCAATTACTGAATCCTCAAATGATGAAGGCAGGTTATCCTGCTTTCTGGATTCGTTATCCATCATGTCATCCAATTCTCTTTCAAAGTCAGCATGTGCCGTTCTTATTGCTCTATCGTAGTCCTGTACAACCCGTGTCATCTTCTTTCTATCGTCTCTGTTCATTCTTTTCTCCCTAGTCCGTCCGTTTATGTACATATCAGTTCAAGGCCGCTCTTTTCCAGTCCAACTTAACATGTACATGCTCCGTCAATGCCTCTCATCTCCAGTCATGCTTAACATGTACATGTCACAAAAACGGGGCGAATCTTTCCTCACAGTCCAGTCAAGCTTTTTATGTACATGTTGCCTTGAATGGGTAATGAGAGCACCATCAGATGTTATCCATCTCTTCTTTCTTTGGTGGTTTCTTTGTAACAGGTCTGGAGCCATTCGGAATATCAAAACCGAACTCGTCGAAAATATCCACCTGGGCACCAACGAATTCTGAAACCTTCTCTTTTCTGCCTTTAAGTTGTATGTATCTTACAGAGCGCATCTCATCCAACACCTCCCAGACTGAAGCAAACTTCTTTCTGAAGTTTTCGGATGAATTGAAGTAGAGATGATGGAGCTGGCAATTGAGAATCAATGAAACAAACTGGAAGAACTTCCTGCCCTCCGTGCTCGTCTCGGTAGATGAGCGTAGTCTTCGACCGTTCTGCCAGCTCTTGAGGTAGGTGAATGCCTTCTCCTGCATATCTCTTCTTCTGTATGAGGTAATTACCCATGAAATCGGATACTTTTCTTTACTCATGTTTACGCACACAATAGCAAAGTAGCCACTTAAGAGAAGTGCTTCGTCGAGTTTTTCCTGATTGAGAGTATAAGCAGTTATGACAGATTTATCGGTTACGGTGAGGTCAAAATACTTTTCAAATCTTTTTATTATAGAACTTTCTACAGGAACCCCACTCTCAATGTAAGCCTTGATGCTTTCTTCGCATTCAAGCTTCTCCATTGCAATCGCCTTCTCCTCGGCTCCACGAACCTCTGGGTCAAAGAAGAGACAGAGACGCTGGTCGGCCTTTTCGCCTCGTCCTTTTTCTCCTTCTTTTACATATGAAAAAGGATAGATACATTCCTTGGCGTAGCAACCGAATTCGGGAAGGAAGACACCTGTACGCTGCATGCTTTCTTCTTTTGTCTCTGCCTTCACTATCTCCGCTTTTATTTTTGAGTCACTTGTCTTGGCCATGAATATGCCGCTGTAGCCGTTGACTACGAATAAGGTCAGGTTTTCCTTTGTAAGGTATGCTCTGTCGAGTATAAGGCCGAAGTCATTGAAGTCCTCAGCTTTCAGTTCTTCAATAAGAAGGCGCAGTGTCCTTGAGTCGGGTATGTTTCCCGGAAGATTACGGTAATGAACGGGAAGCTCTGAGGCCATGTCGTACATTACCATGAGATTGAGCTGTTTGAGTTTGTCATGTTCCTTGTTCTTTCCCCAGTGTACATCGCTGAGAGAGTTCGAATAACTGGAGATACTTGTACTGTCCACACCGAACCAGCCCTTATCGGATGTATTGCGCTTCTTTCTGAGAGACATGAATGAGTTTATTTTCTCTCTTGTTATCGATTGCGAGAGCCGGGTAATTGCGTCAGGACTGAGACTGCATTGAGTTGGGAACCACTGTATCTTTGCTTCGCTTTCCATCCTGTTGAAGTTCTTCTCTGAAATAAGGAGAAAATAGCTGATTGAAAGAACGGCATCGGCAGCGTCCTTACCGAATATAGTTTCAAGGTCTTTCCTGAGGCCACATGAGACTGCTGTGTTCTCGAGGAGAAGACTGTTTCCATAAATCTTGTACTGATCTTCTCCGTTATATACTTCTTCTCCTTCATCAGATGTCGGCTTCTTGAAGGCCGATGAGATGTCCCATTCTTTAGGGAAAATATACTTTTTCTTCTCATCTGCCGTAAGCAGCATAAAGCGAAGGTTCGGTTCAAAGACTGAATTTTCTGACAGCTTCCCCCATATAGTTATATTCGAGCACCACTTCTTCTCTGCGTTATAGGAGGGGTCTGCAGTGGCTGCATATCTATGATTACTTGAAACAAAAAGCTTCATTCTATATTGAGTATTCGGGTCTTTCGGACGTGACATGGCTTACCTCTTATATATGCTAAGAGTTTAGCATGAA
>CAVACS010000261.1:0-2277 GCA_963587105.1 Anaerovoracaceae bacterium
AAAAAGGATGCCGATTTTACCAAGGTTGACAGAGAATTACATCGAACTATCGTGCGTATATGAAAAGTAAAATAAGCACGTTCGGTCAATCAACTTGACTTGTGTGCTTATTTTGTGAGCGACATAAGCACGAAAGGATGGTGATTATGGATACGATGACGGGACAAAATATTGTAAAAGACTGGAATTAAGGGGAGTACAAAATTGAAAGGAAGAATAACAGGCGTGTTCTCAGCTGCGTCTTTGTCTTCTCAATGAATCGACAACAGCGACAACCAGGACGACAGCAAAGACCGAAAGGAAGATAGCAATCAGCGGCTTTGAATAGCTCACCGCAACCGAGCTGTCGACACTTTCCGCCGTCGGTAACGGCACAGGATCAAAAGGAAGATGATTCTCCTGACATAGCTTTTTCACGTTAAGAAGATTGAGAACAGGAATACCGCGGGAAGCAAATTCATAATTGAGTCCTATCTCATCACCCTCCGGTATTCTCGGGGGATCAAGCACCAGTCCCTGCGGGAAATCGAGAGTATAACTGCTTGTTCCAGCATTTACCGATGCACCACCTATATTAACAAAGAGCTTCACATCATCAGGGAAAAGTGACAGATGTTCAGCAATCGAATCTGCAAGCCTCTCGTGATATATAAGTTTTGCCCCGCTCCATACACACGCTTCTTTGCAGAGGGCGTAGGAAAGCTCCGCTGTCCCTTCATAGAGAATGCCCTCCAGGACTCCACCGCCCTGGTCGTTGGCCCCTCCGCAACTGACCCCGACAAGGCTGAAGGAAGCAAATCCTCCGTCTCTTATCCCTTTCAGAATATCGAAAATATTGTACTCCACCCTTGTTGCACCGTGCATGCTCGCGCCGACACTGGCTGTAAGATATACATCAAGGCCGTATGCCTCGGCAGCACTTAATACGGCTATGAGGAAACCGGGAAAAGAGCCAGAGGTACTTACTGCAATCCTGTCATCTCTCTCAAGTCCCGCAAGGATGAAATATCTGACCATTGCTGCAGCGAAGTGGGGATTGAGCGAGGATCTCTTCGCACCGACTTCTCCGGGCGTTGATGTAAGCTCTGTAAACTCAGGGCCGAGGAGAGCCGTTCTGTTAATATCATCATTCTCGATTGCAATACCACGGGAGATGATATCCCTTTTGAGATATTCTTCGATATTCTCCATGATTACGGCGGCCTCCCTCATCTCGGATGAAAGTGTGTCGCTCTCGTTTTCAGCCTTTATGATGACAACAAGAAGACCGGAGACAGCAATGAATACAAGTAGGAATGCATATAAGGGGCGGATCAGAAGTCTCTTTTTCATTTGACAAAAAGTATCACAAGATAGACGACGGCACTCACAGTTATGAGAGCGAGAAGCGTCTTCAGAATCCCCTGTTTCAGCATATCTGAAGCAATGAGACCCGGTATTATGTACCCGATGACTCTCAGGTCAACCGAAACTGTAGAAAGATAGAAATAGCACTTTTCCAGGAGAAAAACCGAGAATACAGATATAAGCGTACAGAGAATGAATCTTCTCCTGCCGTAAATTATGAGAAAGTGCTGCAGAGCTTTTACAAGGAAACATATAAGAACAGCGACGGCAAGGGTCGAAAGAATTCTTGTCGGCTCATAGGCATAGTAGGCAAGGTAACCGGCGCTTATCATGCCGCCGGTAAGGACGCCGATGAACTCTGCCGATATGAAACTCAGAACAATACTTAAGGCAACACTTGAATAAAGCATCTCATTCTTCAAAAAGCCCGATAAGCTTTTCTCCCTCCCCTTTTATGTTTCCCAGTCCTACATATACTGTGCTTCGGTCGCTCTTTATCATGCTGTACATTTTCTCCGCGCAGGATGCTTCGGTAGGAACAAACCTTTTCAATCTGCGGACAACCTTCTTCGGATAATCACCGATGACATATACTTTATCAACAAGGCCTTTCCTTTCAGAAAGAACTGTCTTCATCAGGTCGATTCGGTACTCTCTGTCCCTGCGGTTATTGAATATCACAGCAATAGTCTTTCCATCTTCCACAGCTTTTATCTCATCAAGGTTCTTCTCCATGGATTCAACATCGTTGACGCTGAAATACGGATAGAAGCAGTCTTCATTCCTATCCCTCATCCCGATATCAGGAACAACAGCGGAGAGAGATGAAATGATGGTCTCATCATCCACTCCAAGGTCATTGAGAACAGCCTTTAAAATTCTCCAGGATTCTTCATGAAGCGGGAAGCCGCACTCCGGAACAGCCATGTC
>CAVACS010000262.1:0-2265 GCA_963587105.1 Anaerovoracaceae bacterium
CTTCAGAATCTTCGTAGTAATCCTCTATGGGGCCCTGGTAGAAAGGTATGTTCGGATCGTGATATTCCGGAGTCAGTCTGTAATATCTGTTGCTTTTGTGATTACGGGGTTCTTTTCCCTCGATATCAATAAGGTCAGCTACCTGACTGAAAATTGTCTTTTCTTCGTCGTCCATAGAATCAACCGTCGATTCCTCTGTCTTTAGAGCGGCTTCTTCAGTGTTTTCATCCTCTTCGTCATACAATTCGGAGTTTTCAGCATCTTCAGCACCTGAACTGTCTAATTCCTTTGTGTCAGATGAATTATCCTCAGTCTCAGTCTCTTCTGTCTCTTCTAAGAGGTCTGATATAACATCTGCATAATCAGATTCTTCCGGCTTTTCTTCATTATTTTCTGCCGGTTCTGTATCTTCCGAAGGAGAAGAGGGCTCATCCTCTATTATCTCTTCGCTTTCATTCTTAATACAATCCTCTTCGTCACAGCCAGATGATGCAAGGCGATAGGAACAATCTGCACACATGGAATCCTTGAAGTTATCCTTAAACTCTTCAACGGCCTCTGCAACACGTTCTTTTATCTCCTGTTCGACTTCCTTGTCACTCTTATTGAGAGCCTTCTTGAGCACCTTGTCAGTATTCTCGAGGGAAGAGTCGTCAATTATATCATCTCCGACACCCTGATAATCTTCATTGGTCTTATATCTGAGTTCGAGGGGAGCAATAATCTTATCAAGTCTGTCGACGTTATCGCTGCCGATACACTTATCGTCCTCGAGAGCAGCCCTTGTAACTTCTTTAAGATCACCGAGCTTTATAATACCTTTTCTGGAAAGAGCTTTTGTGCATTTATCAGAGAATCCAAGCTCAGAAATACCCGTAAGAGCTGAAATGGTCCTGTCGGCATGTTCGTTTTCAATAGCATCAGCCTGAGCAAGATACTTGTCATAAAGGTCCTTAACGTACTTCTGTTTGATTTCAAGACGCTTCATAAGCGATTCGAATTCAATTGCCATAGCAACCGGAGTAATCTGAACATCTTCCGGTATATTGAAAATGGCTTTAAGCTGTTTCTCAATTGTCATGAAATAATCTCCTATAGGGTTTTACACTTTTATTATAGCACTTTTTTACAGAAATATGTAAAAGTACACACACGATTTTCTATAAATAAATAAAGGTGTAAAGATGTAAATAACTCTATACACTAATAAAGCATTAAACAAATGCGTTGATATATCGCTACGGATATAAAATAAAGCAAGTATATGATGACGTATATCTAAATCTCTGTATAATCGTGTCCTAAAAATATACAAACATAAATACAGAATTACTTCATGTGGTAACAGAATATTTCCTCGATAAGAGAAAGACGTAAAACCGCAAAGATGTAAAAGAGTAAAAACAACTCTATGTCATAGAATAATTCTTCTGTTATTCAGCTACGTCTAAGAATAGAAGATTAAGAAGGTATTGTCGTAGATATATACTTGCTTTTGTATTCAATTATTCTTTTGAATTAAACCGCGTGCGCTTTTCTTTTTCGAGAGTCTTACATAGTTGCCACAGAAAAACTCTGCACGTTTTTTCTTGTCTTTTGAAATTTCCTTTACTGGTATATATTCCCAGTCGACCGGTTTATGAGGGCCTGATGTTGAATAGCTTTCGCAGTGTTTACTGATAGGAATTTTCTTTTCTTCAAGGACACGGTTATCAACAAGACTGTTATAACCTGTTATAGAGAATAAAGCGTCTGTTATATATTCCCACAATGTGTTTATAACAGGCTCATCTTTTTCTCTGTATATTCCCTGGATTCTGATACTTTCTCCAACACACCTGAACTGTAGTTCTGATAATACTCTCTTATCTTCGTCTGTTAAGTTCAGATCTTTTTCGAGTTTCTGCATCAGTAGTTTTGTTAATTCTATATCAGACATATTCCATCCTTTTACATCATTATTATAGCAAATTATCGGGAAAGTTTGTCTTTATGGTGAACTATGCGCCAAACAGTGTGAAAAATGCTATAATAGAGTTATGGAAAAGATTGTACTTATATTATCATTGATACTTGTTACGTTATTGGCATCCTGTATGACAATAGAACCAACTATTTCGTCCGACAGCGCTTCGCCGGAAATTGAAAGAAGCGTAAGTATTCAGGAACTAACGTCTGAAACAAAAGATCCGTCGGCAGAAATGAAAGCTCTTCTTGATGAAGTCAGTCTCTCTGAAACTGAAGAAGAAAACAGCAGTATAAAAA
>CAVACS010000263.1:0-2264 GCA_963587105.1 Anaerovoracaceae bacterium
ATCCTCACCGTTCCCGTGGAGGAGAAAAAGCACATTCCCCTCACCTTTCTCTATGTAGTTGAGCTCAATGTCCATGATACAAATATAACGCTTAAAGGAGCAGCACGGGAGAAAAAACCGGCTTGATTTTTCCGCCCGCTTCTGATAAAAAATCTCAGGCAAACACGATACGATACAAGAAGATTTTCCTTCCGATACGACACAAGAGCTCTCCGTGATACAGAGACGGAAAAGGAAGGAAAAATGGATAAACCCAGCTCATTCATGGAAACGGAAAAGGTCGGAAAGCTTGTAAGAAAGTTCTCGCTTCCGTGCGTTGTCTCGCTCCTCGTGGGGGCGCTCTACAACATAGTCGACCAGATCTTCATAGCAAACGCACCCTATCTCGGCTCATACGGAAACGCAGCGAACACCGTCGTCTTTCCGCTGACTGTACTGGCCCTCGCAGTGGCCGTTCTCATCGGCGACGGCGCATGTGCATTCGTCTCCCTCTCTCTCGGAAACGGGGAGAATGAAAAAGCCTCCCGGGCAGTCGGAAACGCCGTCACGCTGACAGTGCTTTCAAGCCTCGTACTGACACTTATCTACCTTGTATCTGCGTCTCCGATCCTCACGTTCTTCGGCGCAGATGTAAACGAAGAGACATTCGCATTCAGCAGAGAATACTTCTTCTGGATCACCCTCGGCATCCCCTTCTACATGTTCGGGCAGGCACTCAATCCAGTTATAAGAAGTGACTCGTCACCGCGCTTTGCGATGGTCTCGACACTATCGGGGGCTGTGGCCAACCTCATACTCGACCCCGTCTTCATCTACGCTTTCGGCTGGGGAATGACCGGAGCGGCTGTGGCTACAGTCATCGGACAGATTATAACGGCCCTGATGTCACTCTGGTATATTCTGCATATGAAGACGCTGAGGCTCGGAAAAAAGGACCTCAGGCCCGATGGCGGCATCATGAAGAGATTCCTCTCTCTGGGTCTGACGAGCCTCCTCAGCCAGGTGTCGCTTGTAATAAGCATGGCGGCTGTGCAGAAGAGCTGTACGAAGTACGGGGCCCTCGACCCCGTATTCGGAAGAAGTGAATATGCCCAGATTCCGCTTGCTGTCCTCGGAATCGTAATGAAGTTCTTCCAGATTGCGATATCAATCGCGATAGGAATCGCTGCCGGTTCGATTCCACCCGTCGGCTATAACCGCGGAGCGGGCAGAAACGACAGAGTAAGGGAGCTCTTTATATACGTTCTGCTCTCCGAAGCGGCAGTAGGACTTGCAGCCCTCTTTATAGTCGAGGTATTCCCGCTCGGAATCGCTTCTCTCTTCGGTGCGGCGGGAGAGAGCGTCTACTACACTGAATTCACCGTCAGATGCTTCCGCATATATCTATCGATGATGGTTCTTGCAACCGTCAACAAGGGAACCTTCATATTCCTGCAGGCCATGGGAAAAGGAACGGCGTCGGTAATCATCAGCCTCACGAGGGAGATAGTCTTCGGCGTCTTCCTCCCCGTAATCCTCCCCGTCTTCATGGGACTTGACGGCATCCTGTGGTCATTCCCCCTCGCCGACATCCTGACAGCGGTCGTGACACTCTTCTTCATCAGAGGAACCTTCAGGGAGCTGGGAGAGAAGAGGCCGTCACTGTAGAAAAATGATCATATATTCAAAGAGAGGCGGAGAGCACGGCGGGATCAGTATTGCTCTTTACTATCGACGAGGTCCGGACCGGCAAGGACCTTTTCGATTTCGTAGATCGTATCCTCGTCAAGAAGCGCTTTGTCGTCAGGACTGCTGTAGTCGAAGAGGACGATTACATCCCGCCTGTCTTTGTTGTATGCAATGACCTTGAACGAATCATCTCTTTGCAGACAATTCCACTTCTCCCTCTCCAGGACCGCCTTCACGAACTCCGTGAACGCCGTACAATATGCAGTTGCGGCGCCGTCAAGATAACACGCCTCGCTGAGGTAGCCCAGCTCCTGATCGTCTTTGAACTGCTCGTAGATATCAGAATACATCATCTTGCTCTTCGTAACGCTGTAAACGTCCGCGATGTCTTGAGCGAAGCGCTGGTTTCTGAAAACGTAGTAAAGCAGCCTGTTTATCATGACTTCTGATATTTTCGTGTTCATTGTTAAATGTCCTTCCGGCGGAAACCCCGGGGCTTGCCCCGTGGGAGGAGCCGGATAATTACTGATGCAGTGAAAGTTGCATCACCTTATATCTATATTCCTCGAATGCTGTGCAAGACGAAGTTTTACGTA
>CAVACS010000264.1:0-2260 GCA_963587105.1 Anaerovoracaceae bacterium
ACTGTTTAAACACGGACCGTAGAGCGAGAAGCTAGGACAACACCCATCGGTACCTGTACATTCTCCCGTAACGTAGTGCTTATGCACTGAGGCTAATCAACAAGGGTATGCTCGCTTTCGCTCATACCCCGGGATTTATCCCGTGGGTTGTTGATCACTCATATCATTGATGATCTGGCGCATCATTGTCGTTTTTCCCGTCAGTCTCAATCCGTACAGAATGAATACCTTGTCCCGGACCTCTCCATATACGAAATTGTAGAGGGTCTGAAAACAATCGCGCTTCTTATATTCTTTTACCGGACTTGAGAATGCGCTGAGGCTCTCTCCTTCTATGACGCTCATTTCAAATAAAGCTGCAGAAGTATTTTTCTTCGGGCTCTGTGCTGCCGATATCTCTTCTTTCAGCTTCTCCAGCTTTCTTTCCAGTTCTTTTCTCCTTTGAATCTCCTCTGAAAGAGCTTCCATTTTTTCTTTTGAAATGTATTTTTCCTGTACCTTTCCGTCTTTCCTGGATCGGTGATAGTAATAAGTATGACCCTTTACTGTCTTCTTTCTAATGGATCCTGCCGGAAGGGATGAGATCTGATCTTCCAGTTCTGATATTTGTTGCTGCAGCTGTATCATCTTCATACATAGTTTTCTAAAAGAATGAAATTGGACTTAAAGAGAATAAGCTGTACTGATTATACTAAGTTATACCTTTCCTGACAAGGTTCAATAGGGTATAACTAAGTATAACAACATGATGAGTCCGGCCCGGAAGTAAAATTGCCTTTCAACTCATATCGGTAATTTAATGAAGGATTGTGCTTAAGAGTGCGTCAGCTGCAGGGGAGTATCATGGTTCGGATTTCTCGCTTATGGCAGAGCGGCGAATGCCGGCGCATTCTTATCCGGCGGCGTGAAGAGGGAGCGATGAAGCGGAGGAAAGAGCAGTCACTCTTCTTCCGCATTCTTTTTCTTTTCTCTGCCGTGTTTTCTTACACACTCCGTCAGAAGGTATTCGATCTGTCCGTTGAGGGACCTGAAGTCATCATCCGCCCAGCGCGAAAGGGAGTCGAAGAGCTCCCTGCTGATTCTGAGCGGAACCTGCTTTTTCTCTCCCATCAGTAGAGTGACCCCGAATTGACGACAGGGGAGGCTTCCTTGCTTGAGCAGAGGACGACGAGGAGGTTGGAGACCATCTGGGCTTTTCTCTCTTCGTCGAGATCGACGACTCCGTCCCTCCTGAGCTGTTCGAGTGCCATCTCCACCATAGATACCGCACCTTCGACGATCTTCTTTCTTGCTGCGATGACTGCAATTGCCTGCTGGCGCTGCAGCATTGCGGCTGCTATCTCGGGAGCATATGCTATCTGATTGAGCCTCACTTCGATTATTTCGAGTCCGGCATCGCTGACGCGTCTCGAGAGCTCGTTCTTCATCTCCTCGGCAATGAGGGTGGCCGAGCCGCGGAGGGTCTTCTCGTTCTTGTCGTCACTGTCGCTCTCATCGTCGTCGATGATATCATAGGGATAGAGGCGTGCTATGTTACGGATCGTGGAGTCCGTCTGGTTTGAAAGATACTCGGGGTAGTAGTCGACGTTGAGTACGGCCTTTGTCGCGTCGGTGACTCTCCACATGACGATTGCGCTTACTTCGATCGGGTTTCCGAGAGAGTCATTGACCTTCTGGTTCCCGTTGACGAATGTAGATATCTTGAGGGAGACCTTCGACTGCTGTGCATAGACGGAGTCGAGGTTCTTCGCACTGACGGGGTTGTTCTTGACCTCTGCAAGCTTCTCTGCAGCCTTTGCCCTGGGGTAGAGGTTGGAGGAGAAGGGGTTGACGAACCAGAATCCCGCATCATAGATGGTGCCGTAGTACTTTCCGAAGAGCGAGAGCACCAGAGCCTCGTTCGGCTTTATTATCTTGAGGCCGGGAAGCACTGTTACTCCTATCCAGATGAAAACCACTGCAGAGGCTATGCATATACCACCCATGAGAGGATCCGAGTTATCGAAATTGATTGTGCCGAGGATGAAGAGTGCAACCGAGGACAGAAGTATCAGAACGGCGAGGAATAAAAAAGGAAAGCCGCTTTTCGCCCTTATCCTTCTTTCGTTTACGTTTGTTGTGTCAGACATATGATCTCCTTATCTGATTTGATATCATCATGATATCATAATGAATGGGGTGTACAACAGGTGAAGGCCAGAATTAAGGAACTGTGCACAAATAACTGATACATTTATATTGTAAGGCGTGATTGCGTATG
>CAVACS010000265.1:0-2255 GCA_963587105.1 Anaerovoracaceae bacterium
GCCACAGGCCGTGGATGAATACTTCAACAGATCAGACAGAGACTTTACGGCGGTGGACAGGGAAAAGAGAAGAATACTGGCACTTTACAGGGAAGATATCAGGAAGCATTCCGGAAGCTATAAAATCAAAACCGAATCCGTCTTCGATGAGATTCCTTCACAGCTGAAAAACCAGAACAGGCATTTCAAACTTTCATCCATCGAGAAGGGAGCATCCTTCGACGACTATCATGATGCGGTGTTCTGGCTGACGGATGCCATGATCATTAATCCATGTTTCAACACGACAGAGCCGGATACAGGATTGAATCTGAAGAGAGAGAGAACCCTGATGAAATGTTATCTCTCCGACACAGGACTTCTCATAAGCCATATCTTCGACGAGAAGAAGATCATGAGCGAGGAAATATATAAGAAAATCCTCTTCGACAAGCTCGAAGTCAATCTCGGGATGGTCATGGAAAATGTTGTAGCCCAGATGCTGACATCGAATGGACACAAGCTTTACTTCTATGTAAATTCTTCGCGCGACGATGCCTCTTCACGTATGGAGATAGACTTCCTCACTGCAAAGAGCAGAATAAGCAGCAGGCACAACATATCGCCGCTGGAAGTGAAAACGGGAAAAAACTACACACTTTCGTCGCTCAATAAGTTCAGAAAGAAATATTCGTCAGTTCTCGATACACCCTACGTCATCCACACGGAGGACTACAGAGAGGATGACGGGATAGTCTACCTTCCGGTATATATGACACACCTTCTGTAAAATATATCATCTAGGCCTGCAGCACTTCCTTCTTCCACTTTCTGATCTTTGTTCTGAAGCTTTTAAAGGGTGCAACCGTATTGACGTGTATGAATCTGTACACCTCCCACACTGCCGTCCTGGTGGCTTGATCTGCCCATTTTCTCATATGAGGTCTGAATAATTCTTCGTCGCTGAACGAGTCGATCATCTCATAGACGGACTCGACATTGCTTCTCAGTGCATTCTTCAGCTCTTCGAGGGAGAGAGAGGCATAGGTATCTGTGAACCATTGATAGAGAGCGCCGAGCTCGTTCCATCTGTAGTCAGGAGATGGGGTTTTTACCTTCAGACCTTTTCTCTCATCCTCCTCCCATCTGAGAAGCAGCGTCGTCCATCCGACCTGGTAAAAAAGATTCTCCGCCGGAGTCCTCGCCTCCCCCTCGGCCCTTCTGTCTTTCAATTCTTCCGGGATGCCGTCGAATTCCGATATGTACTTTCCATAGGATTTTTCAATCGCAGCTTTGAGCTCTTCCTTGTTTTCATATAGACGCATGAGCACCTCCTCCTCGTCTCTTTCTGCTCCCCGGAACGTTTCTGGAAAAACTACAGCTCCTCCTCGAGAGCCTTTCTCTCCTCGTCACTGAGCCGGTATTTCTCGAAGAGGTCCGGTCTCAGCCTCTTCGTGTCCTTCAGAGCCTCGATATGCTTCCACTTCTCTATCTTCTGATGATTGCCGCTGAGAAGAACGGAGGGAACACGCTCTCCCATGTACTCCACAGGCTTCGTGTACTGCGGGTATTCAAGAAGTACGTTCTCATGGCTTTCGTCAGAAGTCGCGCCGTCACGGATAACGCCGTCGAGAAGCCTCACTATAGTGTCGACTATCACCCCGGCGGCCGTCTCCCCGCCGCTGAGGACATAGTCCCCTA
Source organism: Anaerovoracaceae bacterium (assembly GCA_963587105.1). Lineage (GTDB taxonomy): Bacteria > Spirochaetota > Spirochaetia > Sphaerochaetales > Sphaerochaetaceae > Ornithospirochaeta. Next base: position 1,681 of record CAVACS010000265.1, read on the forward strand.
TCGAAATCATCTCGTCAACGTGGTTCTCGACTCTTCTGTCGACGCCTTCATAGTGGCCGCATATGAGGACGATATCCTCCTCGAGAGAGAGTTCTCTCGCCTTTTTCTGTGAATAGACAGCCCCTTTCGGAGAGAGGAGTATGACACGGCTCTTCCCTCCCTTTACATCTTCAAGGGCTTTCATTGTGGTATCGAAACGGAGAATCATGCCGTTTCCACCCCCGCAGGGAGAATCATCGATATGTCTGAACGAACCCCCTGCATATGGCTTTATATCGACGACGCGGATGTCGGCAATTCCCTTCCTCGTCGCTCTCGCGACAAGAGGCATCTTCAGAAATGAATCAAAAACCTCCGGAAAGATGGTGAGTATGGTAATCTTCATTACTCAATCTTACACCGGCAGCGCTCTCTTTGACACCTGCCGGTGTGATATAAAACAATTGTCTTTATCTTTTAGCTGATTCTTTCTACAATTGCTGAACTGTAGACTATACAATCTTATCAACAACCCACGGGACAAGTCCCGGGGTATGAGCGAAAGCGAGCATACCCTTGTTGATTAGCCTCAGTGC
>CAVACS010000266.1:0-2246 GCA_963587105.1 Anaerovoracaceae bacterium
ACATAACACTTTGCGTAGTAATCTTCGTTGTCAATGCTCTTAGCTGTGATGAAACCGCTGCCGAGATTTTTCTTAACCAGACCGAGCGTGTTATTGCCGACGTCAACTGTTGTGATTACGTCCTTGAGTGAAGCGTCTACTATCCACTCGACCTTTGCATCTGATGCCTTATAGTTCTTCGCAACAACGGCCTTGAGAATTGTCAGATCCTTCTTTGCACGATCAAGAACAATCGAACTCTTATCGAGAACAACAGATGTGATTGTTTCCGGTGTGACAGTACCCTTATCAACAACGGAAACAGTTGTCGAAGCGGAAACAGTTGCATTGTCTCTATCTGTAGCTGTAACAACAGCGGTACCGGTCTTGAGAGCATTTATATAGCTCTTTCCGTCTCTTTCAATAATTTCAGCAACAGAGGGATCATCTATTGTCCACACTGGACTCATATCAGCCGAAGACGGTACACCGAAGAGACTGAAGGCCATAGCCTTGCCGACTTCAAGTGTCATTCTGTTAGGCTTGATGATATAACTCTTAAGGGTGTTGTCACTGTACTCAGAACCGACAATAACCTTTGCCTCTGTTTTGACATTGTCAACGGATGCAGTAATGACTGCAGTTCCTGCATTACGCGGGGAGATGGAAATTGCAGAACGGCTTGTCTGATATTCAATAGCACCATCCGGGTCAGAAACACTCCATGTGACAGTTCTGTCTGCTATAACCCTGTCGTTTGTACCATATACAGTCGCGTCAATGTTGTAAGATGTGTCCATCTTCTCCTGTGAGAGAACCATAAGAGCAGAACTGAGGTCGATGTGCTTTGCAAGAACCGCATCCTGTTCGGGAGTTGTTATTTCAACACGACACTTGGCATATATTTTGTCATTGGATTCAGCTTTACATACAAGATATCCGCTTCCCACAGTCTTTTTCTCGAGAGAGACCGTGTTGTACGTATCAAGAAGTGTATAACCGAGCTGGTCTGTTGTAAGCCCCTCAAGCTCCCACTTGAGCGGTACATTCTTTGCCGCCTTGCCGTCTACATATGCAGTTGCAGTTACAGTCGTAAGAGCTTTAGTATCAAGCTCGAGTGTAATATATGTCTTATCGAGTGTGATTGATGTAACAGCACTCGAAGTATCATCTATGACTGTAATATCAATGGTCTTTTCAATGGTCTTTTTGGGATCGGGATTGTTGATAAGAACAGCCTTGATCTTTGCTTTTCCTGTCTTGTTTGCTGTAATTCTTATTCTTGTTCCCGAATATTCAGCATTGATAACATCTCCGCCTTCAATAATATTGAAAGCGTACTCAGCCTTGGCACCCGACGGAATAACACCGACGGAGATTGTTGCAGTACTGCCGGATTTCATGATGAGTGATTCCGGATTGAAATAAATGTCAGTTGCTTTTGTGCTGGATGCCGTTGACGGATTTCCTGTAACAACAATAAAGGAGTTTTCAACACCAAGATATGAAGCCTTGATTGTTGTACTTCCTGTACTCTTGGGGGAAAGAAGAGCAGTGTTGTCAGCCCAGTCGAGAGATACAACATCCGGATTCTCCGGATCATGCCAGACAACCTTAGCCTCTGTTCCTTCCGCTGCTACATACTTTCTGCCGTCTGTGCCGTAAATTACAGCTTCGACAGCAACCTTCTTGTCCATATCATCCTGCGAAAGGTACACGACATTCTGACTGAATCCGATCCTGAGAGGAGCAATGGTATCACTGTCCTGTGACTTGGAAGGACTGTATACAGTAACGGAACATGTCAGCGTAATGGTCTTCTTTGTTCCTCTGACGATAGCAGTAATAACAGCTCTACCGGCCGACACCGCTTCAAGCTTACCGTTTTCATCAATTCTGGCGACACTTTCGTCGGAGCTGTGCCATTCTGTCGTTGCCGTTACATTTGTCGGATATGTAGATACAGAGAAATTATAAGTCTTCTCAGTTTCAAGAGTTAAAGAAGTAGAAGAAAGAACAGCAGATTCAATGTCGGAAACAACAATACCTGTTGTATCAACGACAGTCACATAACAGACTGCACTCTTTGTATTATCATCACTGCTGGTTGCGGTAATATAGCCGCTGCCAACCTTCTGCTTTGTAAGAGAGAGTGTGTTGCCGTTTTCACGAACAGCAATTGCATCCTTTAATGAGTCGTCGACAGTCCAGACAACGCTACCCGTTGATGCCTTACCACCCTTGTAAACCGTTGCATTTATCTGTGT
>CAVACS010000267.1:0-2245 GCA_963587105.1 Anaerovoracaceae bacterium
GGCAAAGGTTGTAGAGAGTGCGGAAGACTGAAAAGGACTGGTTTTTATAGGAAAAAGTTTTCGGAAAAAACAAGAAAATTTTGTTTGAAATAACAATAATGGTTTTCTCTAAAAATTTATAATTTATAAAAATAATGCAAGGAAAACGCTTGCTGCTTTTTTCTTTGCATTCTTCTTTTTATCTCAAGATACTAGAGAAAAAGGTGGCATGTTGCCATATTACGGAGGTAAAAATGAAGAGATTATTTACTTTGTTTCTTATTTTAATGCTTGTTCTTTCCTTCTCCTTTGCCCAGGGTGCTGCAGAGGATGCAAAGAATGCGGGAAAGGCTGATGTCAGCGTTGAGGCAACCGAAGAGGCTAAGGAGGACAAGCTTGTTTATGCATATGTTCCATCCTCATGGGAATATCCTTGTGTCTGGGCATGGGAAAACGCAACAGGAAAGGGAGCTTTCGCTTCATGGCCTGGAGAAATGATGGCCAGGGACTTCAATAATGAAGGCTGGTGGTATATCTATCTTCCTGCTGATATGGATACTGTAATCATCAATGCCAACGACGGTTCTATCCAGACAGATTCAATCACTGTCAGCGGAAATACATGGATTAAGGTAAGTGAGGACAAAACGGCTGTTGCAGTGCCTACACAGCTTACAACCGGCGATCTTCCGGAGAATGCAGACAGATACTATGTCTATGCAAGGGTTGATGAAAGCTGGGAGAATCCATGTATCTGGGCATGGAAAAACGAAGGAGGGAAGGGAGCTTATCCCGTATGGCCCGGAATGAGCATGAAGGAATGCTCCAACGGCTGGTATTCAGCTCTTGTTCCCGCGTGGTGTGACTCCGTCATCATAAATGCCAACGGCGGTACTGTTCAGACTGCAGATATCAAGGATCTCGATCCTGCAGATATGTGGATTGATGTTCAGGCTGACGGATCGTTCGAACTCACATATGTCGACCCGACAATCCCGCAGGTAGAGGACATCACAGTCTATGCAAAGGTTCCTGAAGACTGGTCCGAACCCTGTCTCTGGGCATGGCAGCATCCGGAAGGAACAAATGCATATGTCTCCTGGCCCGGAGAAAAGATGGAGAAGGGAGAGGACGGCTGGTACAAGATTACAACCAAAGGCTGGATTAACAGCGTCATCATCAATGCCAACGGCGGCACTGTACAGACGTCTGATCTTCGTGTTGAAAGCGGAAAGGATGTCTATGTTACAGTCAACAGTGCAGAGGATGCAATTTTCAGCTACGAAAAATAATGGCTAACATATACAGAGGGCTCCGGCTCTCTGTATGACAGAGGGAAAGGATATGAAGAAGTTAACTGCAATATTACTTATTCTGGCATCACTGGTGGTTCTTTGTTCTGGTTGCTCAAAGAAGGATAGTGAGGAAGGAGGAAAAACAACCATTACCATATGGCATGATAAGGAAGATTCCGTAATTGAGGTTATAAGCAGATATCTTTCATCTCTTGACGGCATAGATGTTGTCTTTGAAAAGAAAAGCAGCCTCACGGATTCGTTGAAGCTTGTCGGCAACGACAGAAGTGCTGCTCCGGACATGTACTTCTTTGCCCACGACAAAATCGGGGTCTATGCCGAGATGGGGATTCTCTCTCCTGTAACAGATTTCATCAGTGAAGAGGAACTTTCCTCATATCTTCCTGTTACGCTTGACGGGGGAATATACAAAGGGGAGAGATATCAGCTTCCGCTGTACTTTGAGACACTACTCTTTATCTACAACAAGAAATATATGAAGGAGAGTGAAATCCCATCTACTACAGAAGAGCTTTACTCATATATGGAGAAGAAAACGAAGTACGGACATTATGGTTTTGTCGAACAGCATTCCACGCCGTACTATGCTTCATGCTGGCTTCATGGTTTTGGGACAGATTATATCAGCCAGGACGGTATTCCTCTTCTCGACACGGAGGCAACGAAGAAGGCGCTCGAATATCACAGGAAATTCGTTTCTCTCATGCCCGGAGAAACAGAGTATTCGACAATCAACACTCTTTTTCTGGAGGGCATGGCACACTCCACAATAGCAGGCCCCTGGTTTATCCCTTCTGTTAACGCAAAGGGTATCGAAGTCGGAGTTGCGGCAATACCGGTTGTTGATGAGACGGGACTTCCGATTTCACCTTACTGCGGAATCCAGGGCTTCCATGTTCTCAAGGTACATGCAGATGAGAAGAAGGATGCAATCACGAAGGTTCTCAAGG
>CAVACS010000268.1:0-2243 GCA_963587105.1 Anaerovoracaceae bacterium
ATGTGAACTTCCTGCAAATTATACCTCAAAGTTCTATGATCTTGAGAACTTCCTCGAATGATTTACCGCTTTTGTTGATTGCCTGAAGAAGAATCTCAGCCTGAATCTTCCTTTTCTCGTCCAAAAGTTCCTTCATTGCAACAAGTGTGTCGTCATATTCCTTCTTCAGTTTCTTCGCTTTCTCCTGTGTTCTCTTAATTCTTGTGTCGATCGCCTTTGTATTCGGTCGCCTTGCCATCCTTACACCTCCTTATTCCTCAGAATCTCACCCAGAGTCTCAGATTCCGTCTTTATGTCATCCTCGCTTATGCCGAAATAGCTCAGTATGTCCTTCTGCTTTTTCGTGACCGGATGGTCAAGACGGTAGATGTTGTCGAAATGCTTTGTAATCTCAATCTTGTCCAGCTCCTTCATAACAGCGGGTACAGTTGCATAGTTGGGTTTATTGGGTAGATTGAAAGTTGCCTGGCTTATGTTAGTGTAAATCCTTGATCTGACGATGAGGGCAACAAACTCGATGAGTATCTTGGCATCCGTCTTCTCATCCGTGTAGGTTCTGAGTGCACTGTTACCCAGATAGCTCTTGTCTCCTCTGAAAAGCTTCTCACTGTCATCTCTGGATTTATATCTATTCAATGCCTCCGGAGCATCCATTGCCTCGGATGTAACGATGACAATATACCCGCAGTATTTGAGCTCTTTTTCTCTGACTCCGGGTTTCTCCTCGTAAAAGAGAAGCGTACCATCTTTGTCATAGGTGAAATTGTATAAATCGTTGAATGTACCGTTGAATTCATACTTCTGTCCTATCTGTTTCTCAATGGCCTCGCTCATTCTGTTGAACTTATCTTCAACCATCCTCTGAGCCTGTGCTGCCCGTGTTATCGAGTAGTAAACATGAATGTACCGAATGCAGTCATCCTCATCGAAGATTTTGCCTTTGATTGTCGTTCCGTAAACTTTGTAACTCTTTATGTAGCAGCTGCTTTTTGTTTCGAAAGATCCTTTTGTTTCATCAACAGCTTTCTCGAGAACCTTTCTCCTTCCCTTGAGCATGATTATGAAGGCATAACCTTCTCTATCAAGAAGACGGAGGTTGCCTTCCGAGAAGTATCCTCTGTCGAGAATAAAGGAAACGGATCTGTAACCGTAAGCCTTCGCCTTGGCAATCATGAACTGAAGCTGTGAGACATCGACTATGGAACCACAGTATCGCTCATAGAAAAGCGGCTTGCTGTTGGTCTTGTCATAGGCGATGGCATAGTTGAATATCGGGAGATTCTTCTTGTCTTTTGCCTCACCGAATTCTCCTATTGAAAGCTCTCCAGCCTGCGTATTCTTATTGGTTGCGTCATAACTGATGTATATCTTTTCCCTGTGGTCCATCTTCTTGTTCCACATTCTTAGAAATGCAAATGCTGCTTCCTCTCCAAGATCAGAAAGGAATGACGAGATCTTGCTGTCGGAGAATATCTTCATCCCTTCAGTAAAGAGGGCATGATGGTACGCATAGTCGGGGTAGTACTGAGCTGCGTTATCCTCCGTTATTATCGTATAGGCTATAAGGTCGAGAAAGAGACCGCTGTCACTTGTTTTGTTCATTCCCCTTATGATCCCGTCAATACCGAGAGATGATATAATTTTCTTTATCACTACGTACGGACCTATTCCCAGTGTGCTGCTGCGTCTTTCCTGACTGGAGAGCTCGGGTCTCTCGTCCGAATCGGGGAATGCGCGGTAGAAATTCTGATTGGGATGCATTCTCTTCTCATCATCCGAGCACATTTTCCCTATGCACATCCTCTTGGGTGACGTGTACTTCTTATCTTTGTCGTAACTCCTGCCACACTCATAGTAAATATAGAGAACATCTTCCTTCTTTATCTTCACAATATGCTCTTTCGGTACCGTAACGGTGTAGTTGTAGTACATATAAACCTCACTATTTAGGTATAATTATACCTCGAATTATAACAGAAAGAATCCCCCGTAGCAAGAGATCCACCGATAAAAGCTTATTTATTTTCTGATTGTGTAGAGATTTATTATGGTTGATTAAAATCAGCCAAAGGTTCGAGGTATACTATGCAGGAAGTTCACAGTTTACCATGTATAAAATCTAGGAAATTCAGGTTTCAGATTCTCTTAATTCCATTAGACTCTCCACAAAAATATTACGGCGATTACTATCATTTATCCTATCATTTATCCTATCATTTATCTAATCATCTGTAAGCTTAAGG
>CAVACS010000269.1:0-2237 GCA_963587105.1 Anaerovoracaceae bacterium
TATCCCATACATTATAGATAGAAAAAGGCACCGCCAGTGGACGGTTGACCTCAAACTATAGACTAAAATAACCGTCACAATTTGAGCAAGGGACGGTTATTTGTTTTCAAAGCAACTGTAAAGTGCTATCAGTAATCCAATGACCGTAAATACGACCATTAAAGTTTCATATTCACTCATATGCTACCTCCTTTTTCTAAGTCTCAACAAAGAATTAGGAGGCAAACACCTCCTAATATCCTATAACAGAAAATAAGAGGTCTAACCGCCCACCGTGTCACAGCAGTGCCACTAAGAGATTACCACATATCGAGATGTGTTCCAAGTATTGAAGTAATGCCGTCTCGTGATAAAGGTTACTATTCACACCCCCTGAACCGTAAACAAGAGTTTTAGCCCTCCTGTTTGAAGAAAAATCATAATAACTCTCGATAAAAGTAGAAAATAATTGCTTTTTCGAGAGATTTTTTCTTGACATTCATTTCGTTAGGCGTTATAATACGCATAAAGAAAGAAAAGGAGTAACAGATGGGTATTATCTATCAGTTGGACAAGAGAACAGGCGTCACTTATGCCTACGAAAACCACAGTTTCTGGGATAAGGAACAGCAGAAGCGGAGGGCTACGCGCAAGCTTATCGGAAGGGTTAATACCGAGACAGGTGAGATTATTCCGACCGACGGCAGATGCAAGAACATGGCTGTTACATCTGCATTACCGAAGACTGTCAAGGAATGCCGGGAGATGATTATTGCTCTCCAGAAGGAGAATGAAGAGCTCAAGGCGGAGAACGAGAAACTCAAGAGTAGGATGTGAGATGGCTGGCATGTTATTTGGAGACATCAATTGCAGAAACAACTGTAAGTATGTGGCTTTGTTCCAGGAGAAAGCAGACAAAGCTGACGAGCGACATAAGAAGAAGTGCCGCGAATATGACAAGTTGTTATATAAAGACACTGATCTCAGAAAGCAGAATGCTGACCTCCGGAAGAAGAATGAAGAGCTTGAAAGGCGGCTTCATAAAGCTGAGAAGAATGTCGAAGATGTCTCCAAATACAAGAGCCAGAATGAAGAGCTAAAGAAGAAGAATCATGAACAAGAGGTGCGTATAAGGAAACTTGAGAAGAAGTGCGAACTCGTCGAGAGCTACGAAAAAAAGATTGATGAATTAACCAATATAGTCAAGAAACAGGAAATACGGCTCAATATGGACTCCTCTAACTCATCCAAGCCTTCTTCTACAAATCCCCCGGAGAAGAAGAAGGTTCAGAACAGCAGAGAGAAAACCGGACGAAGGCCCGGTGGTCAGCCAGGACACAAGGGGCACGGGAGAAACATTCCAGTAGCCGACAATGTCATAAACGAAGAAATAATACTTGAGCCGGACAAGAAGACAATAGAAGAAGGCATTACCTTCACCGGAAGAGAAATACGCAAGACGGTTTCCGACATAGAGATAATCGTCAGGAACAAAACGTACATTTCAAGGGAGTACATAGGCGCTGATGGCAAGACACATTGGATACCGTTCCCCGAGAACATCAGCCAGAATGAGTTCAGCTACGGCCCGGACCTTAAGGCCTTCCTCTATTTTCTTCTTAACAGATGCAATGTCTCAAATGAGAATGCAAGGAAGTTCATCACGGAACTCACAAGAGGAGCCCTCAAGCCATCTGGGGGATTCGTACAGAACCTGATAAAGGAATTCAGCATGAAGTCAAAGAAGGAGGCTGATGAGATTGCACTTGAACTTCTTTCTTCTGCTTACATGCATGCAGACTTCACCAATGTCTATCTCGACGGTAAGAACAAACAAGTTCTTGTCTGCAGCAATGGCGAGAGTGTGTTTTATCTCTATAGGAACAATAAAGGACATAAGGGAATTGCCGGTTCTCCCGTAGAATCTTATACGGGAATTCTCATCCATGACCATGACGTCACTTTCTATTCCTACGGTTTGAAACATCAGGAATGTATCGTTCATGAACTCAGATACCTTGCGGAGATAATGCTGTATGAGAAGAATCTTACCTGGGCAAAGAAGATGAAGAAATTCTATAAGCGTCTAATCGCCCTGACTGATGAGCAGATAGCAGCACTGACAGCAGAAGAAATAGAGAAATACAGAGACGAGTTTATCGGCATTCTGGACATCGCAGATAAAGAGTACGAAAATAATCCGCCGAAAGACTATTTCAGAAAGGGATTTAACCTCTGCAGAAAGATGAGAGAATATG
>CAVACS010000270.1:0-2236 GCA_963587105.1 Anaerovoracaceae bacterium
ATATGAGAGAGACCAGAAGGGTGGAGAAAGACAGGGTGAATTTCAAGGGAGCCGTGTCGAATTATATAGAAGGTTCAAATTGGGACATGGATGACTCCAAACTCTTCAATAAGCCCCGTAATTCGATTACAGACATCCTGTTAGGTAATGAAGAAACTCAACCTAAGTCTTTTAAAGGCACAGATTCTGATGGTGCATCAGTAACAGAGGATGAATCAACAGAAATGGTTGAAGTTCCAGCGTCTGCTGACTCATCCACAGATAGCTCAGACTCTACTGTCAATCTTACTGGAGGGGAGAACGTGCATGATTCAGCCGCGACAGCAGGCGAATGTAAGATCGCATTGCTTTCAGATGAAGTTCCGGAAGTTTTCAAGAAACGTCGCCGCAACAAATTATAAACAGGAGAACAATATAGAAATGATTAACTTTAACACAGACCCGAATGTAACTTATCCACTTAAATCGAGAAACGGTGTAAAGGCTATCTACACCCGTCCTGATATGCCGATTGACAGGGATAATATGTTCATTGCAGCCCTGCCGAAGATGTTAACGGAAGATGAAGTCAGCTTATATTATTATCAGAAGTTTCCGGGAACCATTTCAAAAGATGCCCCTGTCCGTATACAGAAACAGGAGATAGCTCTTCTTGACAATATTCTTCTTCCTCTTGATTACGCTGACGAGGCCGAAGAAAAGTTTCGTGAGATTCTGGAGAGGTCATATCGTAAGCGTCACATGAACGGCACTATCGAAAATGCCGAGATAATAATCGGAAACGAGAAGACCAGTCAGGGCGAATCAATGACGTGCAGCATAGGGAAGGATGGTCATACAGGGATGGGTCTTCTCGGTGTGGGAGGAACAGGCAAGTCGTCATTCATTTCGAGAATGCTTGAACGTTATCCGCAGGTTATTATTCACGATAACGAGAAAGGACAGACTGTACAGATTGTATGGCTATACGTGATGCCATTGTCGAGACGTGATCTCAATGGATTCATGAACAGCATTGCCGAAGAGATAGACAAGGCCATCATGAACAACAGAGAAGTATATTCCAAAGAGGTAAGGACAAAGAAAACACTGGGAGAGAAAGCGAAGTATATTGCCGATCTCTTCCGTCTATTCAATGTCGGAGCTCTGATTATCGATGAAGTTCAGATGTTTGAAGTCTACAAGAACCAGAGTGATTCATATGAATCATTGATGACAATTATCGATAAATCGAAAGTTGCGATGTTTCTCTGCGGAACGGAGGAAGCCTTTCATAAGTTCTTCTACAGATATTATGTAGTACGCAGAATAGGGGAGCCTATAGGAGCTACTGATTACTGTCGTAATTTTGATAGTTTCAAGGACATCTTCAATACATTAGCAGAAGTTAACTGGTTCAAGTATCCTGTATATCCGGATCTTCCAAAAGCAAAGCTCGAAGAGTTCAAAGTTGAAGTGATGAATGCATTTCAGTATGAAACAGCCGGCATAATCGAGAGGATCATTCATCTCTGGCAGAATATACAGAAAGAATATGTTAACCTGTCGGATGAGGAGAAACGTAAATTCATTCTGACTCCAGAAGTCATAAAAAAAGTCTCCAGGAAAAAAGATCCGTTCATGTCATTGTTTGCAAACGAGACCGTAAAAAACGATCTTCTCCTGTCTGATGATGCATCTAATTCCATTGAAAGTAGTGAAATACATTACGATGATGACAAGAATAGCAAAGCTGTTGTAAATGCTGCAATAAAAAGAGTAAACAGCAAGCTGTCCAAATCTATAGAAAAATGCAGAAATCCGATACTTGCTCAGGCATTGTTTGAAAGGGTTACGGAATATATGACAACAGGTGGAGAGAATTACAGTAACGAGACAATCATAAATGAAATCATCCACACAATTGGCTTGAATTCAAGCAAAGACAAAACAGAAGACGAACTTTTGACAAAGACGATAAAAGCTCTGCACAAGCATCCGGAGAAACAGGAAATGTTGAGGACAATGCAGCATAGTGAGAACGCAAAGCAGGATCTGTCTGCTATAAAGTAAATATAAAGCTTCAAGCTGACGGGCCAGGGCAAATCAAGTTCTGGCCGTTTTTTTGCATTTTACGTCGAACAATAATGAGAATAGCTCAAGAAGAGTTGCAGGAACATATGTAAATATAACCCAAGAAGAATTGTAAATCACATACGAATAAACCAAGATGAATTGCAATAAGATCCTATAACCC
>CAVACS010000271.1:0-2184 GCA_963587105.1 Anaerovoracaceae bacterium
TGTTTCTCGCTTAAATGTGAAGTCCCTTTTTGAAGTTTTTTCATCTTTTTGAAAGGTATTCAAAATAATTGAAAAATACAATCAGAGGTCGTCCGCCGTCCTTGAACGGCCTCTTCATAATTATTATATTACGCGCATGCAGAAAAACATGACACAAGGCAACCCCTTATCCTTAATTATGGGCTTCACGCTCCCGACATTTCTCGGAAATATCTTCCAGCAGCTCTACCTCATGGCCGATACCGTCATCGTCTCGAGGCTCCTGGGGGTCGATGCTCTTGCCGCAGTCGGCTCGGTTTCGGGCTACAGCTTCATGGTCACCGGATTTGCACAGGGTCTCACCATGGGCTTTACTGCGATAATAGCACAGCGTTACGGAGCCGGAGACGAAAGGGGTATGAGGAAGGCATACACCAACGGCACGATCCTCTCGCTCGTCATATCTGTAATCGTCGCACTTCTCTTCGCAATCTTCTCAATGCCCCTCTTGAGGCTCATCAAAACCCCCGAGAACATCATCGGGATGGCGAACGACTATATAATAATCATCTACATATTCCTGATCTCTTCTGTCATGTACAACTTCTATGCAGGAGTAAGCAGAAGCCTCGGGGACAGTAAAAGCCCCCTTGTCTTCATGATATTCTCCGCCGTTCTCAACATCGTGCTTGACATTGTCTCCATCATCTACTTCGGCTGGGGTGTTGCGGGTGCCGCCGCGGCGACTGTCTTCAGCCAGGCTGTGGCTGCTCTTCTATCCTTTATATATATAAGGAAGAAGTACACCCAGTTCAGGTGCACGAAGGAGGAATGGAAGTTCAACCGGCCCTTATCGCGCACACTTCTCTCAGTCGGCATGCCGGGTGCGCTCCAGTACTCCGTTACTGCCATCAGCGTCATCATCGTCCAGATAGCGTTGAACCTCTTCGGTTCCGACACCGTCGCTGCATATTCATGCGCAAACAAGATCGAGACGATAGTCACGCAGTTCTATCCGGCCCTCGGACTTGCAATATCGGCATACGCATCGCAGAACCTCGGAGCGGGAAAGATCGACAGAATAAGAAAGGGCTTCGCCATCAGCGTATGGATTGATGTCATATACTCCGTCTTCGGCCTCATTATGTGCTACCTTCTTGCAGCTCCATGTACATATATCTTCATCGACAATGTACCGGAGAATGCTTCGATCATCGAGGAGAGTGTTCTCTACGTGAAGACGATGGGATGGTTCTTCATTCCGCTCGGGTCCATCTTCATCTTCCGCACCGGCTGCCAGGGACTCGGAAGCGGACGCATCCCGATGCTGAGCGCACTCATCGAGCTTACGGCCAGGATATCGACGGCATTCAGCCTCTCTTATCTCTTCGGCTTCTTCGGCATATGTCTGAGTAACGCCACAAGCTGGATAAGTGCCGGATGCATACTTCCCTTCGTCTACCTGAAGTACATCAGGTCCATCGAAAAGAAGATGCAAAAAGTGACTCTTTGAGGCCGAATCGGTAAAAATGAATGTTGACAGGAAATATTGATTTCTGCTACCTTTCATTTGTTGCGAAAGAGGGCCGCTAGCTCAGCAGGTAGAGCAACGCCCTTTTAAGGCGTGGGTCATTGGTTCAAATCCAATGCGGCTCACTCTCTTGTCTCCTTCGTCTAATGGTTAGGACAACGGGTTTTCATCCCGTCAATGTGGGTTCGACTCCCGCAGGAGATGTAGAGATCGGAGACGGTCTCTTTTTTTTTATAAAAATGGCAAACTGTTTCTTAACGACCTCTATCTTCCTGTACTCCTTCCCTGCTTTTCTGCGTTTTTGAAATAAAAGCATAACAGGCTATTGACTCTGTGCTCTGAATGTATGAATATATGAGCAGTTATTCATATATTCATATATGGAGGTAGTCATGATCTTCAGATATAAGCTCAATAAAGACGAGTGCGGATGCGTTGATAACGTCAGAAAAATAAAGGGCGTGGAGTCCGCATCGCTCGATAACACACTTCTCACTGTCACGGGAGAATGCAGCCCTGATGATATCGAAGCCGTCATCGAGAGCGACGATCATTATTCGCGCTTTGTCATCCCCGCGTCCATCGACTGCGCCGAATGTGCACGAAAAGTCGAGGAGGCTCTCCTCGAAGACGAAGGCAATGCCTTTGTCTCATTCTCATATGCTAAAGGAACG
>CAVACS010000272.1:0-2126 GCA_963587105.1 Anaerovoracaceae bacterium
CAGAGAAGCATATTGCTGTTTCTGTGACAAAGGCAAAGGAGTTTATCTTATCTGCTGAGAAGTCGGGGAAAGTATTTTCCGTAATGTTTCAGTGGCGGCGACATCCTCTCTTTGAGAAAGCCCATGATTTCATCAAAAATGGAGAGCTGGGAGAGATAAAGCATCTTGTCTGGATTGTTACGAACTGGTACCGGACACAGGCTTACTATGATTCCGGTGCCTGGAGAGCTACATGGAACGGTGAAGGAGGTGGTGTTCTTCTTAATCAGGCTCCACACAACCTCGATCAGATATGGTGGCTCTGCGGACTTCCAAAGAAGATAAACGCCGACCTTAAGATTGCGCATTATCACAATATAACTGTCGAAGATGACGCAATAATCACCGGCGAGTTTGAAAATGGAGGAATGTTCTCCTTCATTACGACAACGGGAGAATATCCCGGTACTAACAGGCTTGAGATATCCGGAAGTAAAGGACGTATCATCCTCGAAGATAACAAGCTCAAGATTACACGTTTGAGTATGGACGAAGAGGAATACAGGTTCAATTCGGAAAAGTATACATCGAAGCCTGAGTGTATAACCGAGATTGTCGAGGGCTCAGGCAACGAGGATTCATATCACAGGGCAATTCTGCAGGATTTTGCCGATGCTATTCTTAACGGGAAACAACTTGTGACTCCCGGAGAGACCGGCATCAATGAGCTTTTGATTTCAAATGCGGCTTATCTTTCATCCTGGTTGGGACGTCCGGTTGAGCTTCCGTTCGACAGCACCATTTTCGATGAAGAACTGGAAAAGAGAAAGGGAGAAGAAAGAGAGCATAATCTCGAGCGTAAGGTGAAAACTACAGGCCCGAGTACAGAATATAACGAACGCTGGTTTGTAAAGTGGTGAGGATATGAAAGGATTAGTTTCAGATATACAGAGGTTTAGTCTAAATGATGGTCCTGGAATAAGGACAACTATCTTTCTTAAAGGGTGCAACATGAACTGTCTCTGGTGCCATAACCCGGAGTCTATTTCTCCAAAGAGGCCGGACATCATGTTTTATCCTGACAAATGCATCTCGTGTTACAAATGCACGACTGCATGTCTCTGCAAAGCACATAAGAAGATTGACGGTAAGCATTGTTTCTTCCCCAATCTCTGTGTCCATTGCGGGCGCTGTGCCGACATTTGTTATGCCGGGGCTCTGACAAAAGCCGGAGAGAGAATGAGTGACGAAGATGTAATGAGAGAGATTCTTCAGGATAAGGGTTACTATTCGGATTCCAATGGAGGAATTACTCTCAGCGGAGGAGAAGTCTTCATGCAGCCTGATTTTGCGATTGCGGTTGTTAACAGATGCAGAGCGGAAGGTATAAAGACTGCTATTGAGACGAATCTCTCATTTCCGTTTAATTATATGGCGCCATTGATTAACTCTGTTGACTATGTAATGTGTGATATAAAAATCATGGATAATGCCGAGCATGAGAGATGGACTGGAATCGGGAACAAACAAATTCTTGAGAATATAAGGATGTTGGATAGTCTTGATGAGCCTTACATGATACGAACTCCCATTATTCCAGGAGCTACAGACAGCGATGACAATATTCGCTTAATCGGAGAGTTTATTTCAACTCTTACAAATGTCGAGAGCTGGGAACTTCTTAATTATAATCCGCTGGGAAATTCCAAGTATGATGCACTTGGACTGAAAAGTACGTTCAGAGAGACGAGGCCTTTGAAGACTGCTCGTCTGCATGAATTGAAGACGATTGCCGAGAAGGCGAGTCGCAAGATGGTGAAGGTGAGATAATATGTACGAATCCATTCAGTTGATAAACAGATTTTCTGTAGACGAAGAATTCACATTTGACAAGAGAATCAAGATTCTGAAGGAGCACAAGCTCCAGCAGACTCAGGATAAGATCAAGAAAGAAGGCGGACTCGATGAGGACGATTACGGCAGGGTTGTTAAGCCTGATGAGTTTACATTTACATTCGATCCAAACAACGACGATGGTTGCTATTACGGCTATGACGGCTGGACACACAACTATACCAACCTGCTCTCCGTGCATCCGTTGTTCTGTGACCCTGTTGATGCTTTTGTAGGCAGAGGATTTTTCTTTC
>CAVACS010000273.1:0-2126 GCA_963587105.1 Anaerovoracaceae bacterium
TACTCCCGGATGGAGAATGTCTTTCCCACCTGCCGCGATCCGGTTATAAGCAGAGCCTGTTTGTCAAATGTATTGAAGAACTTCTCTATCTTTGCTGTGATTTTTCGTTTGATCATTCAAGTCTCCTCTGTATATATTAATTGGATTATTCCATTTTTCCAACATAAAAGTATGATTATTGTCACTTTTTACAACATAATATCATTGACTTTTATCCTTTTTTCCAACTTTTAGGATATGTTTGTGCAATTATCTAACTACTTAAATTCTAAGTAATTAACATGTATATCAATTGTGATTTTAATAAATATGGAATTTTTCCAACTGTTTTAAATCCCTTTTTACACCTTTTTCCAACATTCCTGCATTTATAAACAAACTTCCTGAAGTGTCCGGAATTGACTGCCGGAAAAGATAAAACCTGTGTAAACCATACCAATAGCAGCCGGCAGCAAACTTTCAGCGGCCTTTCTTTCTTCTCTGATCTGGTGCACGTTCAGGTAACACATCTCCTCCCACCGGGACCCGGGAGGCAACAAGGAAGGATGAGTAAAGGGAACTACAAGAAAGTGCCGGAAGAAGAGAAGGTAAGAATCGTATCAACGGGAGTGAGCTGAACATATCAGGAGCAGCAATTGAAACGGGCCGCCTCTTCTTCTCGAAAACACGGCCCGATATTTCTTCTGCTTTCTGTATTGTTTACTCTTCGTCAGGCATATCGAAATAACTGTTGATCATCTCTGATATGTCCTCTCCCTGAACCTTGACAGCTCCTACCTCCCCTATATCACCATACTGGTAGATCTGGTCCAGAGCTTCGATGACGGCACGTATCTTCGTTCTGAGGAGGAAGCCCGCCCTGGATGCAATCTCCACAAGCTTTGACGCCTCAGTGTCAATTGTTCTGTCGTAGGCTCTTTCGTAGAGAGTGACGATGCTTTCAACGGAAGAAGTGAGTTCATCCTTCGTGAGGGACTTGAGCTCGGTTCCCTTCGTAATCCTGTCGAGGGTGTCCGTCATGGCCTTGATCTCGTCGCTGCTGCGGCCGGAGAGTGCGACGGATGAGTATTCATTCTTCGAGGCGATCACCTCGTCGGAGAACGAAGAGGAGAAGGCAAAGAGTGAGTATACGCCTTCGAGAAGTGGCGTCGGGGAAAGGAACCTGTCGATGTTGAGGTACGAATTCTCCCTGCTCTTTCTCGCCATTCTTCCGATGAGCTCCGCTTCATCGAAGAGGATGACCCATCCCTTGTAGCCCATGACTCTGAAGAGCTTGGCCATGAAGAGGAAATAGTCGAATGTGTGTTTCTTCTGTACGAACGTCTCTCTGAAGGATGCCTTCTCGTCACAGTACTTCTGATAGAGTTTCTTCAGCGTCGACTGATTCATGAAGTATCCCCTGATATCGGCATCGATGGCATCGACGTCGTCGTCCCTGTGCCCCTGTGAATAGAGGAGAGTCTTCAATACGTAATAGAGCTTATCCGACGGGAGCTTCTTGAGGGCATAGAGATACATCTCGTTGGCCCTCTCTCCGTCCTTGTCGAAGCCTTCGAATATCCCCTGGATACCGCTTTCATTGCTGAGTGGAAGAAAAGTGTTCTCAATGATCCTCTTGTAGAGTCCTCCGAGATTGTTCGGAGGAGTCTCCTTACTGATCGAAACAAGAGATACGACGTAGTTATCCTCCTGCGCAAGCGAGAAGACAGTATTGAGAAGGTGTGTCTTTCCCTCCCCGTACTTGCCGATGATGACACGTCCTTTCGATGCACCTGCGGCAACTTCGTCGAGGTCGGCTCTGATAGAATCGAGAAGCTCCTTTCGCGAGGAGGAGAAATATCTTCCGACGCGCCGCGAAGGAACGCCGGAGCGGAGAGCTTCTATGAGATGTCTTGCTTCGTAATCCATTAGTTTTCCTCCTTCCTGTCAAGCTGCAGCGTGAATCTGTTAACGAGGAGAGGAAGCGACGTTCCGCCGAACTTCGCCTCCTTCATAAGCTTTTCTGCGTCCTCATCCGTCATCTGAACGGCTGAAATGTCATAGGACGAGAAGAGGGACGTCAGGCGGGATGACATATCGAGGATGGCGGAGGGTGTGTAGGGCGTGGTGTTTATGCGGTCCAGGTC
>CAVACS010000274.1:0-2123 GCA_963587105.1 Anaerovoracaceae bacterium
CGGGATGCGAGCTCGTTACTAAGCCTTCTTATGATATTGAGGTTGACGGCAGATCAATTTTTATGAGAGTGCGAAGTTTGAGGTATATAAGAAGGAGAGACCCGGATGCCGGGCCTCTTCTCATTTGAACGACTGACTTGCTCTGCAGAGGTCCCTCAGTTCCTCTTCGATGTATCTGTTGATTGTTCCCTGCGGGTAGTTGCCCCGTCTGTCCCTCTCTCCCATCTTCAGCCCGGAGAGAAGCTCGAGGCCCTCGTCTATCGACGATATCGTCCAGATATGGAAGGTTCCCCTTTCAATCGCCTCCTCGATACGGTAGGGAAGAATGAGGGATGTCTTGTTCTGGTAGGGTATGATGACGCCCTGGGTGCCTGTGAGGGAGCATGTCTCGCAGGCATTGAAGAAGCCCTGTATCTTCTCGTTGATCCCGCCCACAGGCTGGAGCTCTCCCATCTGGTTGACAGATCCCGTCACTGCGATATCCTGCCTGACGGGGAAGCGTCCGATGGCGGAGAGGAGGGCGTAGAGCTCTGCCGAGGAGGCGCTGTCTCCGTCGACGCTGCCGTAGCTCTGCTCGAAGCAGATTCCTGCATACAGAGAGAGGGGGAAGTCCTGGGCATACATGTGCCTGAGATAGCCCTCGAGAATCAGAAGCCCCTTGTCGTGTATGTTGCCGCTCAGTCCCGCTTCGTGTTCGATGTTGACGATTCCCTCCGTCCCCGGGGCGACGGTTGCCGAAATGACACACGGAGTGCCGAAGGATGTGAGGGCCCTGTCCATGACTGCAAGTCCGTTTACGACGCCGATCTTCTCGCCCTTGAGCGACATCACCATCGTTCCGTCCTTGATCTCGCTGTTTATGTGCTCCTCGGCTATCGAGGAGTAGTAGTCTCTCTTTTCAAGGGCGCTCCTCACGTTCTCCTTTCTTATCGTCTTTTCGCCCTTTGTGACGGCATCGAGCTCCGCCTCCTCGAGGAGATCTCCGAGAATGGAGAGCTGGGTTGTAAGCCTTGTTCTGTCCTCTGCTATGAAGGAGGAGTAACGGAGGATCTCGCGGTATGCCGAGTCATCCTGGTCGAGCATATTCTCTCCCGCCTTCTTGAGGTAGCTCACAGTTCCGTAGATGTTCTTCTCCACTGCAGGCATCGAGAAGTCGAATTCCGGTGATACCTTGAAGTATCTGAAGAAGGTCTCGTCGCTGTCGATGAGCTTGTCGTAGAGCTCCTCCGGGCCCATGAGTATGACCTTTGTCAGCATTGCTATGGGTGCCGGTCTTATGGAGGACATCATTTCACCCTGGACTGCTGTGCTCGAGAGAGCCCTCATCGTCATGTCGAGATAGCGCTTGAGTGTGAGCCACAGCTCCTCGTTGTCGACGATCTCGCTTGCCGACAGCACCAGAAAGCCTCCGCTTGCCTCCTGGTAGCTTCCGCACCTTACGGAGAGGTGCGGGGCTCTTTCATCCTTCTCGATGAAGCCGAAGAGGGAGGTTTTTGATGGATGTGTCTCGATGACGAGAGGCCGGCGGTGGTACTGCGAGCGGTCGAGGACGACGTTTATCTCGTAGGCTGCCTCGTTCTCCTCCGGGGAGGGAAGAGAGGAGAGGAACTTCACGATCTTCGCGTTCTTCTTCCACTTCTCTTCAAGTATTTCCTTTGTCGTCCTCTTCTCCTTGAGTGCGTTCAGATCGCTCTGGAATTTTCTTGCGCCTCCGCGTTCGAAGAGAACGGCAAGGGGACGTGATGGATGGTTCTCGTTATGAAGGTATGCCGCATCCCTCAGCTGTGAGAGATTCTTCTCGATAAGCGAAATCTCCTCGTTGAGGGCCGTCAGTCTTCCCGAGCCCTCGTCTCCCGAGAGGAAGATGTTGTAGCCCGGACGCTCGACGGAGAGACCGAGACGCAGGAGCCCCATAGCCTTATCCTGTCCGATTATCTTCTCCCCGCTCCTGACAGACGAGAAATCGTAGCTGTCGTAGTCGAGGACTATGTCTTTCTTCTTTATTTCTTCTAGCACGCGCTTAATCTAATTGAGCGGGGGAATATAGTCAAATGGAGAGCTTCATTCTTAGCAGTTACGCATGAAAATTAACCATTTTTAGACCCCATTAAGGAATCTCTTGC
>CAVACS010000275.1:0-2114 GCA_963587105.1 Anaerovoracaceae bacterium
GTGTGGAGCTTGACAACGGGGACTATGATGACCACGGTGCCTTCACCCTTGCGGTTCTCTCGAAACTGGGGTGGGAGCTTTCTGCCGAGAAGACAACCACCATCACCGTTCCGTTCTATACGATAGACAGCGACGGCTCTGTCGTCGACATAGGAATCGACAGGGAGGTCAACGGTTACACGGCCTTCATCCCCTCCCGGCAGACGGCTTCCGAGTTCTTCGCTTCCGTCATTGCCGACTGGGATGCCGAGGCCCAGCATCCTGTAGCCGGAGAGAGCGAATACCTTCTGTACTTCATTCCCTAGAGTGTGAGAACAAAGGGAAGAAGAGTAAGAGGAATGTGAAAAAGGGACCGGTATGGAGGCTTCTCCTTCGATGTAAGGTACAGGGTGAAGCTTCTTGCCCGGAACTATTGATAATCTCTCTTCTAAGTGATATTTTGAGGCTCCAAAATCAGTATGGGTTTTTCTGAGACAAAAGCTCATTTTTCGCCATACACTCTTTTGAGTGTGTGGTTATTTTTTTTAAGGAGGGTTGACAATGATGAACGAAGTATTGAAGACGATCAAAGAGCGCAGGAGCGTCCGTGCCTATAAGAGCGATGCTGTCCCTGAAGAGCTTCTTGACGCTGTTCTCGAGGCAGGAACTTTCGCGCCGACAGGGGGAGGCCGTCAGTCACCTGTGATAGTTGCAGTGACATCAGAAAAGTACCGGAGTGAAATTGCACGGCTTAACGCCGCCGTTATGGGAAAGGAGTGCGACCCTTATTATGGTGCACCTGTTGTAATACTGGTGCTTGCCGACGGAACAATGTCGACCTTCGTCGAGGACGGAAGCTGCGCCCTTGAGAACATGATGATTGCCGCTTCGTCTCTCGGCCTGGGCTCAGTGTGGGTACACAGGGAGCGTGAAATATTCGACAGCAAAGAGGGAAAGGCCCTTCTCAGAGAATGGGGACTTAAGGAAACGCTGAGGGGAGTCGGGAGCATAGCTCTCGGATACAGCGCAAAAGAGCCGGGAGACGCGGCAGAGAGAAAGGGCGATTACATCGTCCGGGTGTGAAAGAGATGAAGAAGGCTCTGAACTTTGTTCTTTCTGCATTTGCCGGAACAGTGACGGTACTTTCTCTGACAATTGCAATATACGCAACATTTTTCCACGACTATCTGGGGCAGTTTCTTGAGCTCTCAGCCGAAACCATTGCCGTTATCTCGCGCGATCCTGTCATCGTTCCTGCAATGCTGATGGCAAATGTCGCCCATGGCTTTCTCATTGCCGTCGTTATCCTCTGGGGAAGGTTCTTCAAACCCCTTGAAGGAGCAAAGGCAGCAGCTGTGATTGCATTTCTGACGGAGATATATTTCTGTTTCTCCCAGTATTCGATCCAGAAGACCATGTCCATCCAGTCGGCACTTGTCGATACGGCAATGTGGACGCTCGTCAATTTCGTCGTAGGCGCCGTAGTGGCGAAGATCCTCGGTTCAGTGGAGAGATGATAGTCCGGACATGGAGGCTGCGGAGAAAGCAGTATCTCCGCGTCAGCCGTGTCCTTTTCCGGTGACCCTCTGATTGTTCTGTCAGAGGCTCGTCACCGGACCTCACTCCATCTTTGATCTCAACAGAGAAGGCCGGACTCTGATGAAGAGGCAGCAGCAGCGTTGGCATGCTCTTCTTCGCCCGGGAATAGATTATCTCTCATCATTCAACGCCTGAAGAAACTACGATTCAACACAAGTCTCTCATTTCTTAGCAGCAGATACAACAGAAATTACAAGGCCGGACACAACCATAAGATACCCGATAGGAACAAGAAAGAAGTATTCGTGAAGAATGCCGTCGCTCTCGATATACTCCAATCTGCTCTTTATGAGAAAAAGTGCGATCCCCATGATTATGAGGAGAACACCTGCCAGAACCGATACCCGTCTCTTTCTGTTCTTCGTTTTTACTATCCTCCCTCCTTCCCTTGACAGGGGGATATGCCACCGTCATAATGAACACTGTTCATTTTGGAAGTTTAGCATCAACAACCCACGGGACAAGTCCCGGGGTATGTAAACGAAAGCGAGCATACCCTTGTTGATTAGCCTCAGTGCATAAGCACTACGTTACGG
>CAVACS010000276.1:0-577 GCA_963587105.1 Anaerovoracaceae bacterium
CTTCTGTACTGCCCCATGTGTGTATATGGCTCGCGTTTTTGAAAAGCTCGGGCAGGATATCTCGACTCTGATTATCAGCTACTTCTATAGAGCCGGTATTATATTCGAAATAATCAAAATCGCTGATAGCTTTCACTGCATCAACGAAAGCCTTATCGATGGCGACTTTACCGTTTCTTACAGAAATCGAAACTGCATTTACCTTATATCTGTTTTCAAGAATAAGATCGCCAGCGTTTTCATCCATCCACTTCTTAACAAGACGGAGTTCTTCCGCTGATATCTTTCTCCTGATATTGAGAAAACAGGAACTCCCGCTGTTTTCAATGGACACCCCATCTACAGGCGGCTGTAATACTCTCTGTCTGTCAATATCACGAGGAACAGGAGGCTCTTTCGGCTTTTCTGTCGGAGCAGGCGTTGCTTCAGGTTTCTTCTTTTCATCTGATGAAGCAGATCCGCCCTCAGTCTGATTTCCGCTATTCTGATTTAAACTTGTATCGTTCGCGTCGGGAGTACCCGATGCACCGATATTATCAGGAGTGTTGTCTATTGCAGCACCTGCTGTTCCTTCGGG
>CAVACS010000276.1:587-2111 GCA_963587105.1 Anaerovoracaceae bacterium
GGTGCGTTAATTCTCTCATCTTCCAAAGCCATTAAAATAGCCTCCTATGCTGTTTCTGTGTTCAATACACATTAAGAATAGCATATTCAGCAAAATATAAAAAGGAAATGACGGGCGTTAAAAAGCCCCGGTTTCCCGGGGTCTGGTTAATATACTGATGCAAGACAGGTAATTACAGCTGCCATGATAACGGCGGCCGAGCCCCAGCGGATTCTGCTGGCAGTACGGAGCCTTCTTGCTTTTTCTTTTATGTCATAAATCGACTTATTGTCTTTAAGGAGTTTTCTCCATGAAGCACAGGTCGGGCTCGTATAGCCAAGAGCTCTCATCGACCATTTCATAAATGACCCCTTGCCGTCATATTCACCTGAAGCATATGTAACATTACAGAGCTCAACAAACTTCGGATAGGCAGTCTTGAAATCTTTGTATGTCATTTCCCCTGACGGAATAACAATCTTTGAAAACTCAAGCTTCTTTTCTTTGACGTTCTGTTTGTATAAGTCAATAATGGACTGGCTAAGAGCTGTCTCGTCCAGTTCCACTTTCTTTTTCAATGTGTCAAACACTGTCAGAAAGCTGAAAACTGAATTATTCAGAATGTTTACCAATCCTCTGATTTTCGAATAGGGGAGAACCAGTGTTTTCTGCCTGTTTATCATAAAGTCGAAAAGGCTTTCTTTCCATGTTACAGAATTTTTTCCGTTTTTCGTCTCTGTGACCGGGACAAAACCGTCGACAAACATCTTTCCCTTTAAGACAAAACCTTTATGTACCCGCATACTCGTTTCCTTATAGAAATCCTTCTTCATTCCTTTTGAAGCATCTACAGGGAAGACGCATCGTATCAGCAGATATTTCATATACTCAATATCATCAGCGACATTTTTCTTCTGTAACTTCTTGTTGTGATCATCTCCGATGGGATGCACGATGTTATAATACCGAACCCATGCCAGTCCGCATTTATCCACGAAACTGCTCAGCTCCGGTCTGTCGCCGTTAAGAAGGAAGAAATGCATGAAATGATAAGCAGAATCAGGAAGAAACTTTATCCACCTCTCGTCAAACTTGAGGCGGCGTCTTCTTTTGTCTTCTAAAGGCATTGAATCATTGAAAATAGCCGTGAGAGATGACATAAACCAGCAGAAATCATCGTAACTGATATTATTGTCCCTGATGAAAGTCTCTGCTCTCTTTACATACATGGGATACTCGTTCGTATAAACAGGTGTTCTCTGGTTCGGATCTTCCGCCGCCTTGTAGCACTTCAAGTCAATTTTATAGAAGAAATACAACGCCGCTAATGTCCACGATTCGGAGTATTTATTCATCAATTTTTCATTGTTTCTATTATCAAAGAAGTATTCATAGAGACGTGAATTCTCACCTTTTACAATCGGAACCATGCCTGGTTCATGATCGCTTATGTATCTTTCAAGTGTCTCTTTGTAACATTCTTTTGAAACTGACAGCGGGCTATCTGCTCTAGCATTAGATGCCAGAATCTGCTTTCTACTATTA
>CAVACS010000277.1:0-2105 GCA_963587105.1 Anaerovoracaceae bacterium
TGTCGACTATGCTTTTTGAAGACAAGGCTGCAAATAACGGTTATATCTTTTTTCTTTCAGGGTTCCGTAACTGGCTGTTGAATAACAAATCTCTTCACGGCGAAGAGATAAGAAATATTGTCTCGTATCTTCTCGGCGGGCTTGAGGGTATTTATAACAGCACACTGCCCGTTACCGACGAAACACGCAGGAAGCTCGGCGACAACTGTTATTCCTCTATAATGAGATATTTCTTTAACAGTCTGCCGGTTGAAGAAATGGGAGCTTTACTGAATTACAAAACATCAGCAAAGTCTCTGTTACAGCCTCAGCTTGTAGACGTGTCTGCCATCCTTTACTATACAGGAGCTTTGAAAAACATCGACGCTTTCTGCAACGACACAGATGACGAAGACGGCGCTTTCTATCTAACAGATGACAAGTGGAACTGTATTCTTGCATCAATCAGAGCAGAAGGTGTCTTACATGCAATGAGTGAAACGGGAGAGCTACTGGAAGCTGAGATTATCATATCAGACACTATGGATATTGCATTTCATAAGACATTCAAGTCTCTTGTAAGGGAATTTGAAACCATATTCGAACGCTGCAAGTGATCATCTCCGGCGTCGTACCGTCCCGGAGAATCCGCTCCGGCGTCGCAAGATGGTATTTCCGGCTTCGAAACGGTGTTTTACTCTAATAATTCGAGTTTCCAAGGCGGTGGTAGAAAAAAGAAAAAATTTTTCTTTTCTTTGGATGTGTCAGGAGGTTTTCATCATGAACGACACGTTCTATTACAAAGATATCAAAGAAAATGTACTCAGGCTTTTTGGTGAACATTTTTTAAAGACTACAGATTCAGAAAAGAATCTTTTAGTATTTAACGGGACGCAGTACAGTACAAAAAAAGTTCCGGCGCGCACGTATATGGCACAGGTTTCGTCTATTCTGGACCAGACGGAAATGGATGAGCTCAATTCCCAGATACGAGAAAGAGTGCATTTATATGATCTGTACAGGCCTCTGGATAATATGACTCTTTTTATAACCATCAGGCTTGTAGAGGATTTGTCCGGCCTCGAAGAGGGATATAAAGCTGTCTCTGTTAAACATGTCCTTACCTATTTCGGGCCCAGAACGAAAGAAGTTGAAAGTTGCAAATTTGAAACAAACTATCACCCGGTGAATCAAGTTTTAGAAGCTGTCAGTGAAGCACAGGAATATTTAAATCGTCATCCTGCTAAAGAAGTCGTTTTGAATTGGGTGCAGGGGATGATCAGAAACATCAGTTCTGCTCTGGCTGTATTCGGCTGAAAAAGTTTTTGCTGTTTGTGCCGGCACAACTATTCGACACAAGTTGTATCAACGTTTTCAAAGGGCTGAATCTCAGCCCTTTTTTATTGCAGATCATGCTATTATTATAGAAGGAGACGCTATAATGACAAATCTACTCACAGAAAATCCACATGCATTGTCACCGGAACTGTTCTGTACTTTTATGACACAGGACAAGAAAGCAACAGAAAATATATTGACTATTATGGTGCCCCAAGCTGTTGAAATTCTTTCATTTTCAACGGGGGCCGTCCGGAAAGATATAGTTTCTGAATTCATGCCTTTTGTGAAGATCGATGCGATTCTCGATTCTAAAAAGAAGGGCGAAATATATTTGACCTGCTTGAACGAGAAAAACAGTCTGAGAGAGGAGGAAATCATCAACTGGCTGATTAAAAAAGCAAGAAGAAACAAAAAGGCTTACCCTATTGTCATTATTCTCGACGAGTCTGACAATTATGTTTACGAAATGGAAAGCAAACCAGTAGAAATTTCATCAGTCAGAGATTCGGTTCACGGTGATTTTACATGGACTATGGTAAATCTTCTGAGTAATGAGTATCCCCCGGGAATCGCATCTATCATAAGCGACCTTAAAGAGACAGATGAAAGCAAGTTCCAGACTCAGTTTATGAGGACCCTTTACCATAATGCTTATCAGATCAACAACCCACGGGACAAGTCCCGGGGTATGTAAACGAAAGTGAGCATATCCTTGTTGATTAGCCTCAGTGCATAAGCACTACGTTACGGGAGAATGTACAGGTACCGATGGGTGTTGTCCTAGC
>CAVACS010000278.1:0-2097 GCA_963587105.1 Anaerovoracaceae bacterium
TCTCCTGCGGTAACAGAGTCGAGCTCCGGCGTCCTTCGCCAATGTTACGGAAGGTTTAGAGTCCGCTTCCCTCTCTACCCCTTGAGACTCTTTAAACACGGAGTGTAGAGCGGGAGGCCGGGACAACACCCGTCGGTACCTCTAGATTCTCCCGTAACGTAGTCTTGAGCACTGAGGCTGATCAACAAGGGTGGAGCTTTCGCTCATACCCCGGCCCTTCTCCCGTGGGCTCTTGATATTTCGCCTCCTATCCTGATCCTGAGGGAGACAGAGTATTCGTTTCCCTCGGGGGTGTATGTATAGGAGAGGGGAAGAAGCAGGGCTATGTGCTCCTCCACTCTCACGAGGGGGGACGCCTCTATCTCGAGGTATCTCATCATCGCATTCCCGGCTGTGAAATGCTCATAGCCGTAATAGAGGGCGCATGTGAGGCCGAATGCGGCGTTTGTGAATGCAACATCTAGGCCGACGCCGTTCTTGTAGTGTACGGGGCTCACCAGTCCCTTCACTGAATTCGACTCTGCTACATATGATACCGTAACTGGAAGCGAGAGTGTGACGAACCCCATAGTATAAGACAGTGCAGATATGTCTACTCTTGTTCTCACACTATGATATTTCATACCCAGGCTCTCCATTCCCCCCGATATCGAGAAGGATGGGGAATACTTTGCTCCGAGGGGAAGCAGTATCATAAGTGTGAGAAAGATGACGGTTAATCTTTTCATAATTACATCTCCTATTATCTAAACACTTTTTTTCGCTATTTTGTCAAACTTTTCTGCTTGTCGGATGAAAAAACCTTCATTTATCCCTCTTTTCCGCTGTCACCTGTAATCAGGTCATCCTCCATGAGATCGGAACAACTGTATTAAGATGTGTGTCATCTAGTTTCTCGTCGTCTGATTTTGTTATCAGAAAAGGTTATGGAAGACTGCAGGTAAGGACAAACCCGGGGCTGCCCCCGATCTTCAAATACGATTGACAGCACTATCGCCGGATTCCATATATGCGGTCCTCTTTCTCCCGGCAGGTTTTCGTATCATGAAGGGGAAATGATGAGACGGTAGTCCCGCACAGGTTCCCGGAGTCTTTGATGCTTTGTCTACAAGCCGAATGCGGACGAATGCCCGCTCAGGATCTGAGATAAGTAACCTTCATCTTTGATGCATATTCTCCTCTCTGTATACCTCACATAACGGGCATCTTCCGGCGTCACAGTTAGCTTTCTGAAGTCTGACCCGGGCAGTGCATATCTCATTGTTTTTTTCGATTCTTCTTTTTTTGTGCTATGATGAAAGTGCGGAGGCAGAAATGAAGGACATAATTGTAGAAAACAGCTCTTTTGAAACTCTGATTGAAGGAAACTATTTGTATGTCGATAAGACAAGGTACTTATATGATCTTCTCACCAGGGGTGGATCTTATTACTTCATCTCACGCCCCTGCGGCTTCGGCAAATCTCTGACGCTGAGCACACTTGAGGCTATCTTCAAAGGAAAGCGTGAGCTTTTCAAAGGACTCTACATAGACAGTATGGATTATGACTGGAAGGAGTATCCGGTTATCCATATTGATTTCAGTGAGCTTGATTCTAAAAATCCCCAGGAGTTAGAAACTCAGCTTAAAGAAACCCTTCTTGATATTGCAGAGAAATACGGAATAGAGATAAATCAAAAACTACAGTACAACAGAGTGTTGAAAGCGTTAATAGTTGGACTGGCAGAAAAAGAGAAGGTCGTCGTCCTCATCGATGAGTACGATAGTCCCCTCACAAATAACATCAATAGTGAAAAGCTTGAAGAAATAAGGAATGTACTCAGGGGATTCTACTCTGTTCTGAAGGCACAGGACAGAAACATGAGGATGTGTTTTATTACCGGTGTTACCAAATTCTCGAAGTTGAGTACCTTCACCGGAATGAACAACCTCATGGATATTTCGGTCATGGATGATTATTCCTCTCTGTTCGGATACACCCAGGAGGAACTTGAAAAGTATTTTGCCGAATACATCGAGGACGGAGCAAAGAAAAACGGTGTTATAGTAAACGCATTAAATAATTGCGTTAATCGATAGGCAAGTTTCATTAGATGT
>CAVACS010000279.1:0-2093 GCA_963587105.1 Anaerovoracaceae bacterium
ACTAAATCGACTTATTAAGCCACAGATATTCGAATAAAGTCCGGCAAAACAATAAAATCCGGGCTTTTTCTTTTTGCTATGGGGTTGACTTTTTTTCTTATTTTTAGTACCTATTAGGCACTAAAGGAGAAGTCATGTTTTACTATGAGTTTTTAGTCGATGTTCCATCAGTTCAAGGGAAGATTGTGAGGAAGAAACAGAGTGGGAAGGTCTTTATTCAGCTGGAGACAGGAAGGACGTATTTTCCGGATAAACAGTATACAAAACCCGAGAGAGTTACCATCGGTAAGGTAGACGAGGAAGACGAGAACAAGATGCATCCCAACGAGAGTTTCTTCATTCATTTCCCGGATGTTGTAATTCCGGAGATGAGAGAGGAGAGCAGGAGAAGCTCCTGTTTGAAGATAGGATCGTACATAGTAATAGAAAAGGTAATCAAGGAACTCGGGCTGGACAGTATTCTAAGGGAGGTGATGCATGAGAATGCAAATCTTGTTCTGGACCTTGCTGCATACTGCATAGTGTCGGAAGATAATGCCGCCCAGTATTACCCCGACTACAACTACAATCATGGGCTGTTTACTACGAACATGTATATGTACAGCGACAGCAGCGTCTCACGCTTCTTCCAGAATCTTGATGCATCTGACATACAGAAGGTTCTGAACAAATGGAATGATAAGATGGATAAGAGTCAGAAGATATACTTCTCTTATGATTCCACGAACAAGAACACGCAGGCAGGAGACTTAGACATAGCGGAGTTCGGACACAGCAAAGATGACAAGGGACTTCCTGTCTTCAATTTCTCGATTGCTTATGATCAGAGCAACAGTATTCCCCTTTTCTATGAGTGTTACCCCGGTTCTATTCCTGATGTTGCTCAGCTCAGGTACACAATCGACAGAGCCAGAGGCTTCGGCTACAGCAATATGGGTGTGATTATTGACAGGGGGTACTTTACAAGGGACTGTCTTGAATACATTGTCAGCAACGGCTTCTCGTACCTTGCGATGATGAAGGGACAGAAGAAACTGGTAGCCTCCATCATCAAAGAACACAGGGGAACCTTCGAGAATAAGAATGCATATTACATTTCGCAGTATGAAACATATGGCATTACCGTCGAGATGAAGCTCTTTGCTTCCGACAGTTATAATTCACACATACATTTATACTATAATGGGTTCAGGGCGGCGAATGAGAAAAGCAGGTTTCTCAATACCATCAACGAACTCAATAAGTTTCTGAACACGAAAGCAGTCGGTCAGGTTTACATAGAGACAGAATTCTCCAGGACTTACCTTAACATAGTAAGGGACAAGGATGGAAAGGTCCTCTTTGCCAGACAGAATGATGAAGCTATAGATGAGGCAACAGCGCTTATGGGATACACCGCGATTGTTACCAGCGATGCCATGCCGGCAAAAGAAGCTCTCTTCAGATACAAGAGCCGGGATGTTTCGGAGAAGCTGTTCAGAACAGACAAGACTTTTCTCGGCGCAAGAAGCGAACGTGTCTACTCAGCTGAATCTACCAGAGCAAAGATATTCGTCGAGTTTATAGCTCTCATCATACGCAACAGGATATTCACCCTCTTAAGGGAATCGGTCATCAACAAGAATATTAAGGATAACTTCATGACTGTCCCTGCTGCGATAAAAGAACTCGAAAAGATTGAATCGGTAAAACTGTCCAATGGGAAATATATGCTGGATCATGCCGTAACAAGAAACCAGAAGACCATACTCTCTTCTTTCGGCCTGACCGAAATTGACGTGAGGGCAAAGGCTGTTGAAATAAGGAAAATGCTTGAAAGCGTTACCGATAACGAAACAGCAGATGAAACGAATAATTGTGATAAAGAGGAGGATGATAACAATGGCACGTGTTAAGAGCATGGAAACTTATGATAACGAGATCAGGAAAGTCCAGGACCAGATAATCGCGACACAGGAGAAACTGAAGAAACTCGAGGAACAGTTACAGAAACTTGTCGACAACAGGAAAGACTACCAGGCGGACATAATCAAGACTGAATTCATGCAGGGAAAACGGAGTTTTGAGGAGACAATGACCTTCTTGAAATGCCC
>CAVACS010000280.1:0-2057 GCA_963587105.1 Anaerovoracaceae bacterium
TCGATAAAGGATGCGGGAAAGAGGGCCTTCGAGATATCTCAAATAGATGATGAGAAACAGACAGAGGAGATTCTGAGAAGGATATAGCTGTGTTCTCATGAGGAGCAGCTCGTGGTTCTCAATTGCCGGCGTCTCCATGTTCAACAGTATAAGGGGAAGGTAGCGGCGAAGACCTCTTGAATGAGGAGACAGGCAGAAGGCGGGAAGCTGCATCAGATAATCCATGGAAGGGGGAGACATCCCAATCAATAATACGGAGAGGAAGCCCGGAGAGGCGAAGAGAATGGACGGAGAAGCCGTGGCTGAAGATGACAGACAACGGCGGAATTAAACCATCTGTTATGTGCTTTTGATGCCGGGCTGCGATCTCGCTGAGATTCATGGATACGAAACAAAACGTTTCAATGAGCAGGTGAAAAACAGTATCAATAAATTCGATGAAGAAGATTTTATGTTACAGCTTACCAAAGTAGATGTCGAACATCTTTCAAGGTGCAGAAAATTCACCTTGAACAGAGCTCCGGCAGGAGTAGTAACTTGAACTGACTTGCATCAGTGGTAAAGAGTTCAAAACTTGAGGTGCAAAAATTTCACCTCGAAAATCCGGTGAGAGGGCAAAAAGGGGGCGACGAGTTTATCTTCCATATGATTTCATCACAGGACATGTACATATATTGCCGGCTGTTCTGAAGGGAGAGTAAAATAACTGTCAACTCTAAAGAGATGTGAAAGTATTTCTCCGCTCTGTCCCTGCCGGATAGAATAGAAATCACGAGCTTGAGGGCAGATAAAAAAGGGTGCTTCTTTACGCCGGAATGACAAAGCTGCGGCACAAAACCAGACATAATCCTCTCTTCTGTCGGATAACCACTCCCCTGTCATATAGTATATAAGAACGGACGGAGGAGAGGGCGGCTGGATGCTAAAATTTGACAGGATAAACACTTTTTTCCATCAATTATTGTGTTGATTCGGTGAAGGGGAGGCCGGGAGCCTTAGTATGTTGGTTTTCTAACATACAAAAACTATTTAAGAATGATAAAAATCCTTGACTTTTGAACTGAAGGCGTTTGAAAGTGTATACTATATTGACATTATAAGGGGTTAAATAATGGCAAAAAAGAGAATACTGCTCATATTATTGCTGGCATCGCTGTCACTTTCACTTTTCGCGTACCAGTTTTCACCGCTTAATGTAACATTCGATTCATCGGGATCCGGGACACAGAAGGTCTATACGATCGTCAATGATTCCGATTCGCCGATAGCAATCGAGATCAAGGCCGTGAAGAGAATCATGGACGAGGACGGCAACGAGAACAACGAGGATGCTTCAGCCTACTTCTCGATCCAGCCGAAGAAGGTTGTCATAAAGGGACAGGCTACACAGCTTATCAGAGTCACATACCGCGGTCCCAAGACGACGACCGAGGAGATGTCCTTCCGTATCATATCGGAACAGATAGCATACTCGACAGGCGCCTCCACACAGACCGAGGGCCAGATGATCTCCTTCCTCTTCGTCTATTCGACATCTGCGTATGTCGCACCGACGAAGGTCGTCGAGAAGACGAGTCAGAGTGCATCTATCAACGAGGACGGCAACCTTGAAATAA
The DNA here is from genome assembly GCA_963587105.1 of Anaerovoracaceae bacterium. GTDB lineage: Bacteria > Spirochaetota > Spirochaetia > Sphaerochaetales > Sphaerochaetaceae > Ornithospirochaeta. Next base: position 1,617 of record CAVACS010000280.1, read on the forward strand.
CAATCAAGAACGAAGGCAGCGTACATCAGCTCCTGAACGACCTCAAGGTCACAGTCAAGAGCGGGAATACAATCTACGAGCTGAGCGACGAGGAGATGGGCTCCATCAAGGGCTGCAACCTTCTCTGCGGCGGAAAGCTCAGAATCGTGATCCCCGTACCGGAAGTCTTCGCAGGAAAGACCGACTTCGACGTCTCGATCAGCTACGACTATACATATTCAGCTTCGTGATTTATAATTAACGGACTGTATAGGTAAGGGGCAGAAGTATATGAAGGTGAAGACAAAGAGGGTATTGCAGGTACTCTCTGTCGCTGTGGGAAGTGCACTTGTCTGCGTTCCTGCATCAACACTGTTATTCGGTGACAACATCGTAAGCGCACTTCTGGGCGGTCTTATTGCCGTCTATCTGACAGTGCGCCTTGTCGCCGCAATGGTGGAG
>CAVACS010000281.1:0-2037 GCA_963587105.1 Anaerovoracaceae bacterium
ATCATTTATCCTATCATTTATCCTATCATTTATCTAATCATCTGTAAGCTTAAGGCGAACAATTCTAGGATGGAGACGGATTAACCTTATGCAGGTGTAAGATGAAGATGCCATGAAGAAGCTTTTTTTCTGATAGAACTGTCCTCTCGTGGGGATTAGAATAACCATTCGTTTTCAGCTTAGATTAAGTATATTCATCAGCACTGAAATCATTATCGGTTTCTCCTCCGGCCTGGATTCGGCAATCAACAGCGTGATGGCGACAAGGGTACCGTTGCTGATAATCTGTCTTCCATCAGCTCTTTTGAGGATTCCATTCTTCTGGAGGTAAGTAAGGAAGAGGGTTGCTGCAATTCGTTTGCAGCCGTCTTCGAAAGGATGGTCTTTAACAAGAAGATACAATAGATTCGAGGCTTTCTCTTCAAGTGAAGGATAAACGTCTTCGCCAAAAACCTTCTGGTGGACAGCCGCAATAATTGCGTCAAGTTTTCCTTCTTCCTTCTCAACCCCAAATAACGAGGAAGCACTCCCGAATTTCATTGAAGCGATTATCTCATAACACTCTGCAGTTGTTAGTGGCACAGCACTTATGTTTCCATCTGGTTTAGTTACACATTGATGATCATAGTCATCGAGGAGATCAAGTGCACTCGTATAGTGATTAACTGCTTCGAGCATTTCTTCAGTTTCAATTTCAGCCATATGAGCAATAATCCTTGATTCTATCTCAACAGTCTTGTTGAGAGTATCAAGCCTTTTCTGATTTACTGCATATCCCTCCAGGATGTAATCCTTTAATATCTTGTTTGCCCATTGACGGAATTCAATGCCCCTCTGTGACTTTACTCTGTAGCCGACTGAAATAATCACATCAAGATTATAGTAGTCAACCTGGTACGTTTTACCATCGTTGGCAGTTGTTGCATATTTTGCAACAACTGCTTCTCTAAAGAGTTCACCCTCTTTAAATATATTATTTATGTGCTTAGAGACCGTCGATTTATCTCTCTGAAAAAGAGATGACATCTGCTCCAGTGATAACCATACAGTGTCAGAGTTGACATTTACCGGGATACTTATAACCTTATCTTTTGTTTCGAAAATAGTAATCTCATTAGTCATATGCCAATGGTATCAAAAATAACAGTAGGAAACAATTGAAAGGGTCCGCCATGATAAAGTGAGAGTGAAAAGGCGTAGACCATGGGTTAAAGCATAAGGCTATACCACTCCGGAGTTTGTCCCGATGGAAACTTCATCAAAAACATCAACATGCCATGAGAAAGCTTCACCCGTTATTCTTCCATTTTGATCTTATATTCTTCTTCCGCAATCCTTACCTGCTCCCGGATCTGGTCGAGTGACGGGAGATGATCCTTTATTTCTTTCAGCCGCACGTTGTCATATGTAGTAACACCCTGGAATGCAAGCTGAACCTCAGTGCGGTCCATTTCCCTGCATATCAGGAGACCTATCGTCGGATTATCACCATCCTTTTTAACAAACTCGTTCACAGCATTCACGTAGAAATTGAGCTTCCCTGCAAACTCCGGCTCGAACGGCTGCACCTTCAACTCGAGCACAACATAACATCGCAGGTATATGTGGTAGAACAGCAGGTCTATTCTTCTGGTTTTTCCAGAAATAATGATTTCTTTCTGCCTTCCGACAAACACCCATCCTTCTCCCAGTTCGAGCAGAAACCTCGCCATACGCTGTTCTATAGCATCTTCAAGCAGCGCTTCTCATCATATTTCTCCGGAAGAGCGAAAAACCCGAGGTCGTAATTTTCCTTCAGTAACTCCTGGGCAAGCTCCCCCTGAGGAAAAGGAAGCTGCTCCTCTGTGACTTTACTCTATAGTCGACTGAAATAATTACATCAAGGTTGTAGTATTCAATTTCTCTTGAGATACTTCTCTCGTCTTCGCTTTGAACTGTTGTAAATTTTGCAACAGTTGAATCTTTGAGTAATTCCCCCTCCGTATGAGGTTTTTGCAAAACAAAAAACTCGTGAATAAAAATACGAAGTTTCATGTA
>CAVACS010000282.1:0-2035 GCA_963587105.1 Anaerovoracaceae bacterium
ATATTATGCATCCCCGAAGACGGCAGCGTGACTTTAAGGGTCAGTCCATTTCCGATCAGTGTGCCGTCAAGATACCATTCCACCTTTGTTGGTTTTTCTGCATCAGTAGTATAATTCCAATTGGCACTAACTTCCGCAAGAGCTGATACGTGGCCGTCAAGTGTAATGTATCCTTTCGGGATCACCGGTTCTTCCGGCTTTATCGTAACACTCTGGTTCTCCTGCCCGTCCAGTACTCCTGTAATAAGAATATCTTCCCCGTTAAGAATAAGTACATCTGTAATATCAGAGGCAAGATATGTAGTATCGGTTGCAAGTCTTACTGTCAGTTTATATCTGTTTTCAGGTAGTGTTATAGTCCCCTTCCATGTGTCAGTAAGACCGTCACAGGTACAGCTGAACTCTTCACTCTGCCCACCTACTGTGCCGTCATAGCTTTGGTAGAGTACGAACAGTGAAGACGAATCTCCCGTGCAACGGGATGTGATTGTAAAAGTCGCAGTTCCCTCTCCTTCTTTCTGCAGTGCCAGAACAACATTTACGATGTTGTTGTCCCTGCTGACATTTGTCACTTTCCGCCCGATATAAAGAAGAGTTCCTTTTGAGTTGTATGCTCTTACTGTAAATGTCCACAATCCCGGCTCAAGATATCCTATACTCCCGGTTCCGTCTTCATTTAAGAGCAATAACGTCTCGCCGTTGGTTTCACCCTCGGCTGCATTTTCTCCCGAGTATTCTGCTTCATAGCTGTATGTAGCAACTGCATCAACTGAGTAATGTGTCAGATATTTCTCGGCTTCTATTACTATCGTCGTTTCAACCTTGCTGACGTATCTGTTTTTATTGTTTTCATAAGTACAGGAGATGAAAAGAAAAAGGCCTGTAACAAGAACGAATATGACATTTGTTATTCTTTGGGAAGAGAAAGATTTATCGTATCTCATCAGAGGCCTCACTATCGCTACTATGATTATAGCATTTTACGCAGATTACTGCCATGTCAGATTGAAGGATCCTTCGTATTCGACTGTAGATTTTATCCCCTTGACTGTAATCGGATACGTACCCTTGGTAATGCCGGCTTCTTCTTTTGACGGGATTGTATATTTGCCTTCTCCCTTGTCTATTATCCAGAAAACCTCTTTACCGTCGATAAACCACCTCAAAGCAACAGAATCTGCTCCCGTCAAGGTTACATCAAGGGCCTCGCCTTCCGGAATGACAGAAGAACTGCCGGTATCCTGACTTATTGTATATTCTGTATTTGTCAGCTTCGTCGCTTTAAGTTTCAAAACCGGTTTTTCTTCCCATACTGCCGTGAGGGTATAGGCTGATCCTTCCACTGTTAATGTTTCAGTTTCTTTAAGTGTTGCCGTCCTGCTGCCTGTAACTGCCCAGTTTTTGAAGATATACCCTTCACGGGATGGTGCGTTAAGAGAGAGCACGGCGTTGTAAGCAACATACTGCCGTGTTGTATAGTCACCGAGATTCCATGTGATTGTACTGAGCTTGGGTTCTACGTATACCGAAATAGACGAAGAGGTGCTTTCTTCTATCCACCCATCACCCATTGTCGACTCTGCATAATAGCGGCTGAGTGCTGATAATTCGAACACCCCTGTAGAAGCCGGCGTGAAAGTGTATGTCTTTCCGGTTTTCTGAAACTCGCCGTTTATATACCAGCTTACTGTTGCAGTGTCCCGACCGCTTGTGAGTGCATATGTATATGTCCGGCTTTCACCTTTCTTCATGTCATCTGAAGTGACTGCTTTGCCGCTTGAAGCTCTTATCTCGCTTCTGGCAGCACCGGGTACGTCCAGCTTTAAATATGCCTCTACATATTCACCGATTGCAAAACTGCCCCTTATAAACGAATAGTTCCCGTTTGATATTTCAACTGCCGCAGCTTCACCGACTGTCGTCCCGCCTGCTGTTACCTGTACTGTTACATTATGCCAGCCGACTTTGACGCCCTCGATTGTAGCTGTAAATTCAATGGTTCCTGTACCGCGTCCGCTTTCAGTCCATACCGGAG
>CAVACS010000283.1:0-375 GCA_963587105.1 Anaerovoracaceae bacterium
CTGCAATAGAAATATTGCCAGTGGTAAGCCGGAAACTATGAGAGAGGCAATTCAGTGGATGTGCTGGTTCAGTTTCTTTTCCCGTCTCTACAACCGCGGCCCCTCCGGGGGACAGTTGGATGAGCTTTTGCTACCGTACTACGAAAAAGATATCAAATCCGGACTGATTGATGATGAGACAGCAAAGTTCTATCTTTCGTGTCTCTTCCTCAACGATACAAGATATTATCAGCTGGCGGGACCAGATGAGAACGGAAAGGACATAACGAATCACCTTTCATATCTCATTCTTGAGGCCGCGGACTGGATAGATATTCCATGCAATTTGACTGTCCGGGTTCATGACGGCCTTGACCAGTCTTTCTTCAGAAAGAG
>CAVACS010000283.1:491-2032 GCA_963587105.1 Anaerovoracaceae bacterium
GCGGCTATCCTGCCTCCCTTGCACGCAAACGCCTTGCTGCCGGATGTCATTGGATGAGTATCCCAGGAATGGAATATACACTCAATGACCTTGTAAAAATCAATGTAGCGAAGGTCTTTGAAGTTTCCTACTATGAGATGATGGATGACAGAGGACAGGAAGCTTCCCTGAATCTTTTATGGGAAATATTTACGTATCATTTGAGGAAGGCTGTCGAGATTACTGCAAAGGGTATCATGTTCCATCTGAAGTATCAGGACAAGAATGAACCTGAGCTGATATGTAATCTGCTCAGTCAAGGGCCAGTTGAAACGGGTGAGGATGTAACGAAGGCTGCAATTTATCACAACATGTGTATAGATGGAGCGGGACTGGCTACTGTTGCTGATTCCTTTGCTGCTCTTGAGGCGAGGGTTGTAAAAGAACGGAGACTCTCCTGGCGTGACATTACGCGACAGATGATGAGTAACTATAATGATCTTGACGGTGAATACATCAGACAGATGATGCTCGCAAGTCCCCGTTACTGCGGCGGCGATACTATTGCTGATGAATGGGCGGTAAAGATCAGCAGGCTGTTTACTGAACTAGTGAGGGAGCAGTGCGCAGTATATAAGGGAATCAACTTTATTCCGGGATGGTTCAGCTGGTCAAATACGCTAGAGTTCGGCTCGAATGTCAGAGCTACCCCAAATGGAAGACGTAATGGGGAGGCTATCAATCATGGAGCAAACCCGACAGCTGGATTCAGAAAGGATGGTGCTGTGACTGCGATGTTCAACAGCATCGCTGCAGTTCAGCCGGGGTATGGCAATACAGCTCCAGTGCAACTTGAACTTGACCCGGGAATCGTTGGAGATGACGAAGGAATCGAGAAGATTGTTTCGATGATCAGGGTTCTTCTCGAGAAGGGGAATACTCTGCTCAATATTAACATCATCGACAAAGATGCGATTCTTGAAGCGCATAGGGATCCTTCGACTCATCCTGACCTTGTTGTCAGAGTTACAGGATTCACTGCATATTTTTCGATGCTCAGTCCGGAGTTCAGGCAACTTGTCGTTGACAGAGTAACATCAGTAAACATTGATTAAAGGAGAAAGGATAATGAGAGAGTATATTTTAACAAGCAAAGAATTGGAAAATCCGTGTGAGGTGAACATGCTTCCAGGAGAAATCAAAGGAGTTGATGTAATCTATCACTCATGGGTTGATGGTCAGGAAAAAGAATTTGAAAAGGATGAAACGTGCCTTCATATGTATTTTCTCTATAGTGGAAGCATGACATTCTCCTATGGTGGTAAAGATTATTGCTTCAATGAGAAAGCTCTTTTTGTAGGAGGACAGAAGGAAGGACTGAGGATAAAGGCTGAGAGTCGATCTTCTTTTGTTGAAATCACATTCGCATTGACTAAAAGCGATGTTACTCAACTTAATGAGAACAAGACGGAATTTCCGATTTCAGTTTTCTATAAAGAAGCTGTTCAGTACCGTGACCCTTTCAAGAGTGAGAAAACGATCAGCAGGATGATAATCCCACA
>CAVACS010000284.1:0-934 GCA_963587105.1 Anaerovoracaceae bacterium
TCTATATCCTCCCCGTCATTGAATGCTTCGAATCCTCCGGAGGGGATAAACTGTATGAACCCTGCCTTGGCAACAACATTTTCCGACCGTCTTATCCTCACGCAGTCATAACTATGAGATCTGTTCTCTATCAGAACCATAATCTGCACACCCATGAGAGAATCACGCCCCGTTCCGGAGACAAGAGGAAAATGAATTTCAGAGACGCAGGCTTTATAGCTTTCTTCATGACTTCCGGCACTGCAGGCTTCATGGATTTTCCGCCTCAAAGGCAGATGGTCCAGAAGTTCGTCCGGGCTCATCGTGTGTACATCCAAACGCTTGTTTCTACAGCACTTCCGGTAGAAAAGATACAACTCATATTCAAGAATGTGACTCTGAAGTACAGTGGAGTAGTAATAACCGGACCGGGCGGTGACCTTCGGTTTTTCGCCACTTAAATCCAGTTTTTCCATCATATAGCCGATCTTGTCGGGGTAGCGTACTGTCGGCCCAACTATTCTGTCGTATTCCCTGATTATGCGTAATTCATCATAACTCAGGGAACGCCAGGCAGCGATATACTTACCTATCTTCCGGTACTCCACGGGATTTGAATATACGGCAGCTGCGCTGTCATCTGAGCCCTTGCCACTTTTCTTTATCATGAGAGTAAGGTCTTTCTTGTTCCATATTCCCTCGAACGGATAATCCACAGGCTTCTCGAATTTCCACACTGCAGCCTCGTACTCACGATCTGCCGGGCCAATTCCCACAGTGGAAGATTTAAGATAAAGTTGGCACAGAGAAAAGCCTCTCTTCTTATCTTCGGACTTCTCCCCTTCCGGAAAATAAAGCTCCTTTATAACGTCCCGCTGCCAATCTAAGAAATTATGATCCGACAGATCCCTGTTCAGACTTCTCCGCATTTTATAGAAATGCCGGTGTATGACCT
>CAVACS010000284.1:944-2016 GCA_963587105.1 Anaerovoracaceae bacterium
GTGTTCATTCCACCATGATCTGAACCACTGGAGGGTTTCAATGAAAGACTTCAGGTTCACCATAAGGTATACAACTGCAAAAACAACCGTGATTGCAACACCGAGCCCGATTCTTCTGAAGTAGCTGATGTAATACTCCTGCATTTTTAACGTCCCTATCGCTTCTTATTTAAAACCATCATATTAAAGGGAAGTCCTCCTCATTTATATAAAACCGGAAATAATCGAACAAACATAATAGATTGCAATGTTCTCTTTTTATGCACCCAAGTGAAATCCAGTATTCTTTACGTACAGAGACAAAACAACCATAGAAAGACTACAGCACTTCTCAGACACACTCAATACTGTGCCTGCAACGTCTATAAGGTTAGGCGAACAATACGGAGAAGCCTGTCACAATGAATCAAAGCAAAGCATTTCCACACACAAGATACATTCATCATTAGAATAGTATGTCGTAACCTTTAGCCTTTTCCTTCACCTCCGAAACTGGATTAAACTCTTGCTCAAGTATGTTGAGAGCAACTGAGCTAGTGCTTCTATCATAGAAAATATGAAGAATAGAACATGCCCTTGTTATACCGACATAGACGAGGCTTTTTTTCAATATTTCATAGCTGTTTTTATCTACACCTATTTCATTTACCTCTTCTTTGCCGTAGAAAAGAACACATGGGAATTCCAGTCCTTTTGCGCTGTGGATTGTCATAATCTTCACGCTGTCAGACTCAAATATGTCATCATCCTCATCTTCCGTATCAAATTTGAAGCCTTTCTTGTTTACGGAATCAGCATCTATTTTCAATGCTTCTATTCCATTTCTTTCCAGCTCATCTCTGATTAGGTCAATCTGTTGATTAGTATATACAATGATGCATATATCCTTTGCTGGAATCTTCATGTATTTGAGAAGCATGCTAACATCATCAATGAGCATATTACGGCATTCCAATTCTGTAGTCGCAGTCTGGAAAGAAACAGGAAGGCCCGAACGAATATTTACTATATCATCCTCTTCATCTTTTACTTCAATCTTGATTCCAGCCTCTTCACCATATCGTCTGCACAC
>CAVACS010000285.1:0-2007 GCA_963587105.1 Anaerovoracaceae bacterium
CATACCATGATGATAGTATCCCGCATTCTTCTCTACAACAAGATGATAAATTCCCGCTCTTTTCTATTCCTACTTTTTCGTCCTCTGTGCTATATTTATCGGCAGTGAGGTTGATTTATGTTATACGAAGAATTCCTTGAAGAGTTCAGAACTCTCGAAAAGAGTGTAAAGGAGAGCCTCAAGAAACTCTCCTCCCTTGAAGGCAGGATTGCAAAGGACGCCGAAAAAGGTGATATCAGGGCAGCTGAGAAGGACAGCGCTGCACTCGAGAGTGCAACGGAGGCCTATCTCGGAGCAAAGGCTAGGCTGAAAGCTCATCTTGAGGGCTTTGACTACAGGTCCTATTTCCTTGACGGAACATTTACCGAGGAGATGCTCTCCTCTCTCAGAGAAAAGGGCCTTGATGTAGTCGGCGACTATCCCAACTATGAAGTCTTCCCGACCAAGATAAAGCTTGATGCGGAGAGTCAGGAGGTCGTCCTCGGCAAGAAGAAGATCGTGACTATGAGACCCGAGTGCGTAGCGTCCTCCACGAAGGAGCTTGTCGACAAGCTGAAGGCGGCGTCATTCAATGCCGTCGGCTTTGCTCAGGACCTTGAGAATGCATATACCCTGATGATGGCAAGGGAGAACGAGAAGGCGGGTTCGAAGAAGTTCACATACGGCGCCTATCTGACGCTTCTCGATCTTTATAAGATCATGGTTCCTCTTTCAAGAAGCAGGAAGGACTACGACGACCTTGCATTCGCATTCGACGTCTCTCGTCTTTATATCGAAAATGAAAAGGGCTCGTTCGTGACAAAGAGCGGAAGGACAGTCTCCTTCTCCACCGGCAGAGGAAAGGGGATCAGAATTCTCGACGGCAGCGGCAACGAACAGCTTGTGAGTACGATTTCCTTCAGATAACCAAGAGGTACATCGATGGATGCTAACAAAACTATGGTGGAGCTCTCCTTCGGGCGGGTTCCCGTTGACAGGGAAATACTGCGCTCGATTACTGTCGGTCTCGATAAGGTCTCCTCATTTCTGAAGAAGGAGTATTTCGACACCTTCATATCACACGGGGGGAGCAAGATAAAGTTCATCACGGGGAAAAAGGGCTCGGGTAAGAGCCATCTCATGAAGCTTCTCTCCTTCGACGCCGTTGACAGCGGCTTTGTCACTGTCGAGCTCGACAGCCGCTCACTCCTTCTTTCAGATCTGACGAATCTGTATCTGGCAGTATTCGAGAAGCTCGATCTTGACGACCTTGTAAGAAGAAGTGCTGTCAACATGGTCTCATCCATCGGCTATGACTACTCCATCGACAATCCCCGCAGCTTCTCCTCCTGGCTCAGCGACCAGGGCGTGCTCTCCTTCTATTCAAAGAGCGAGATCAGAGCCGCGCTGAGGAAGTTCTATCAGGAGAATCCCAATCTCGATTACAACTTTGCACAGATCCTGTCGCTTCTTGCATCGGAGTACCTGGGGATGTTCAAGCTCGACGGCGAGACGAAGGACCTTGTCTCGAAATGGCTCCACGGCGACAAGAGCATGAAGCTCTCCGCATTGCGTTCCATGGGCCTTGCGGGCTACAAGATCACGAAGAGCAACGCACGCTATCTTCTGCGCAGTCTCTCCGAGCTTGTGCACCTTGCAGGCTACAGCGGACTCTTTGTCTCCATCGATAATCTCGAGAGTATGATAAGCACATCATCTCTCAATCCCGTGAAGTACACGAAGATGCGCCGTGACGACGGCTATGAGGCGATAAGGGAGCTTATCGACGACATCGACACGTTCAGGTATTTCTTCCTTGTCTTCGGTTTCGACAGATGCCTCGAGGACAACGAGAAGAACGGCTTCAGAAGCTATCAGGCCCTGTGGTTGAGAATACAGAACGAGATAGTATCGAAAAGGGTGAACCTCTATGTGGACCTTCTGGACCTGGACCGCATAAACACCACGCTTTATACACCCTCCGCCATCCTCGATATGTCATCCCGCCTGACGTCCCTCTTCTCGTCC